>JBDTVD010000333.1:0-4099 GCA_040007375.1 Bacteroidota bacterium
AATGTTTCGCGTGAGATAAGATCAGAAAGGATACTCAAAGAGTATGGTGACTTCAGTAAGGATCTGCTTGCAGAAAAAACAATGAAGCTGGAAAAGAGAATGGGTGGTCAGCATGTGAGAGAAGCTGTTCGCAGACTTAATGATAATGACAAACAAGGTTGGTTGAACCTCCTGCTTGATTATTATGATAAGTCATATGGTGTAAGTAATGATTTGCGTACACCGTTAATCCGTTTGAACACTGATGTAAGCTGGAATGAACCACAAAAGGAAGCAGAAGAATTAATATCAAAAGTTAAACAACACATTTAGCAATATATATTATGGCAGAACAAAAGGAAGTTACTGAAACAATAAGACTGACACAATACAGTCATGGTGCAGGTTGCGGATGCAAAATAGCACCTTCAGTTCTTGATATCATTTTAAAAAATAATGAATCGAATAATGACTATCCCAATTTAATGGTTGGTAATAGCAGCAGAGATGATGCAGCTGTTTATGATTTGGGAAATGGAATGGCAATGATCAGCACAACTGATTTTTTTATGCCTATTGTGGATGATCCTTTTGAGTTCGGAAGAATTGCAGCCACCAATGCTATCAGTGATGTGTATGCAATGGGTGGAACACCAAATATGGCTATTGCAATTCTAGGTTGGCCTATTGATAAACTCGCTCCAGAAGTTGCAGGTTTAGTGGTTGCAGGAGGACGTAAAGCCTGTAGTGATGCAGGTATTCCATTAGCAGGTGGACATAGTATCGATTGTCCGGAACCGGTTTTCGGCCTGGCAGTAAATGGATTGATTGAAACGAAGAATGTGAAAACAAATAGTGCAGCACGTGAAGGTGATTTACTTTTTCTTACCAAAGCGATTGGTGTTGGTGTAATAACTACTGCTTCCAAAAAAGGAATGGTGGAGGAAGCAGATTTGCAACTGGCAATTAAAAGCATGACAACCTTAAACAAAATAGGAATGGTGCTCGGTAAGCTGGATTATATACATGCAATTACTGATGTAACAGGTTTTGGATTGATGGGTCACTTAACTGAAATGGCGGAAGGAAGTAAACTCACAGCCCTGGTGGAGTATCAAAAAATTCCGATTCTTCCTGCAGCTGCTTTATATATTGCGAAAGGTTGTATTCCCGGAGGAACAGAAAGGAACTGGAAGAGTTATGGTCATAAAATCAGTCTTGCCAGCGAACAGATGAAAACGATTGTATGTGATCCGCAAACGAGTGGAGGATTACTGGTAGCAGTTGATCCTGCAAAGGTAGATGCATTTAGAAAAGTGATGGTGGAAAATGGTCTTGGTGAAATGGCCGAATTTTCTATTGGCAGTTTTATTAAAAAGACAGAATATGCTGTAGTAGTGGATTAATTCTCTTCTAAAAAAATTTCAGATATATAATCAGGAAGAAATTATTTTGCGTACCGGAAATGAAATGTCGATCTGATTCTGTTCAAAAGCAGCCTTCAGCATTTTAATAAACTCATGCCGTACTAAAGGTTTCTCAGTATACGACTTTATTTTTAACGCCACAGAAAAGTTAATATTCGAATCTCCAAAATCGGTATAACGCATATTGGGAGTGAAATCTGTAACAGCACCTTCTATAGTTTTCTGAATGGTTGTTGCTACTTCCAGCGTAATTTTTTCCACTTCAGTAAGGTCAGAATCATAAGCCACTCCACATTTTACGATGATTACCATTTCCCGTAGTGGAAACTCAGTATTTATAATTACACTCTCTGCAATTTTAGAGTTCGGTACAATAGCAATCGTATCCTGCAATGTTTTAATCCTTGTTGTTCTCCAGCCAATATCTTCAATATGTCCTGCTATGTTCAGCTGGTTGATTTCAATAAGATCACCAACAGTAAATGAACGATCTGATATGATATGCAGTCCGGCAAAGAAATTACTGAGTGTGCTTTGTAATGCAAGACCGGCCGCAAGTCCACCAATACCTAATGTTGCAATAATAGGAGTGATGTTGATTTTAAAATAAGTCAGCACCATAACTCCGGCAAGAAGATAAACCAGTATGCTAATGATCTTGCCAACTAATTTTGGAGTTTTCTCAAATCGTTTTTCCACCCGTAGCCAATGCGCAGAAAGCACAATGATCAGTTGTGAAACCACATATGCAGCCAGCATTACCAGTATAATGAAAAGAGAACGGTCAACCCATTTGGTAAGCGTTGCAGAAACTGTTAAGAACTGGAAGGCAATATATAATCCTGTAAAAAAAATGGCGAGGTAAACCGGTCTTGATATGATGCTCAGTATTCTGTCGTCAACTTCTGTTTTTGTTTTTGAAGTGATTTTCAGTATGTAATTCCTGATGATAAACAGGAAAAGTTGTGCTACGGCAAGTGACAGGATTATAACTCCGAAAAAACGGAAATACTCATTGTTCCATACAACAGCAACAGGATTCATGATGCAATATTATTCAACAAATCAGAATAAGGCATTTCTGCAGTGAATAATAGTTAATAAAAAAGCGGCTCATCATTTTCTGACGAGCCGCTTTCTGAATGAAAACAGGATATTACTGAACTATTACTTTTTGAATAAACTGTTGTTCACCTTCAGTTATTTTAAGCAGGTAGATTCCGGGAGATATTCCGTTAAGATTTATTCCGGTAACCTGGTCCATCTGAGAAACAGAATGAATCAATGCTCCCTGGAGGTTATATATATCAGCGGTTGTTTTACCGGTAAACTGCTCATCAAGTTTAATATATAGATAACCTGATGCAGGATTTGGATAGATACTGATTCCATCAACAACTGATGTTTCATGATCATTAATTCCAACAACTCCTAAACCACCCGTAAAGCTGAATGATGCAGAATAATTTTGTATTTCGTTGTCAACGATATTGAAATATCCACCAGTGTATAAAGTAGAATCAGAAATATATAAAGCATATACATTGTTGTTGATGGCAGGATACCAGTAACCATTCTGTCCTGATGTTGCATTTACCAATGAAAGTCTTGATACAGTTTGTCCGGCAACTGTTGTCATGGATCCTGCAACAGCAACATAATTGTCTGCATATTTCAATGCATAAACCGTACTGTTGGCTCCTGGATTCCAGCTGTTAAGACTTCCTGCGTTGAGATCAAAAGAAGCAAGTCTGTCGCGTAATGTTGCACCGATTTGAGTAAATGAACCACCTGCAAACAATGTAGTTCCATTAACATCCATCGCATAAACAATGCTGTTTATATCAGGATTGAATGCAGTTGCATTTCCTGTTGACTCATCAACTCCTGCAAGTCTGTTTCGTGGAGCTCCTCCAATGTTGGTGAAATTTCCTCCGGCATATAACACACCGTTTGCTCTTTTTAAAGAATATATATCAGCACTTGCAGCAGGATTCCAGTTTGTTGCTGCTCCAGAAGTTCTGTCGATTGCAGCAAGATAAGTACGACCTGTTACTCCAACTGTTGTAAAAGCTCCTCCTGCATAAATAACAGATCCACTCGATTCAAGTGCGCTTACCGATCCATTTAAATTCGGATTCCAGTTGGTTGCATTACCGGTATTGCGATTCATCTCTGCAATATTATTACGGGGCTGTCCACCAATATTTGTAAAAGTACCACCAGCAAAAACTGAATTGCCATCAATAACTAAACTGGTTATATAGTTGTTCGCATTAGGATTAAACGTTGTGATAAGTTTGGTTACTGCATCATAAGCAAGAAGATTGGATCTTGATTCCGATTTCAGATAATCAAAATTACCACCAACGAGAATATTTGTTCCGTCTGTTCTTATAATCTGCGCACCGGTATTTGCTTTCGGATCCCATGAAGAAACAGTTCCTGTTGTGCCATCAAGTGCAGCTATATAATTTCTGTCAGTTGAACCGATGTTGGTAAAGTTACCTGCTGCATAAACGGTATTACCATCAACATATAAATCTACTACATCTGAATTTGCTCCCGGATTCCATGTAAGTGCATTACCATTTGTGTTATTCAATGCTGCAATACGGTTACGTGTCTGGCCACCGATAGAAGTAAAAGGACCTCCAGCATAAATTTTGGTACCTGAAATAGCTAACCTGTTT
>JBDTVD010000334.1:0-4090 GCA_040007375.1 Bacteroidota bacterium
TACTAATATATCCAAAAAAAAAAGCGCAGGTCATCCCCACGCTTTTATTTTATCAATATATATTATTATTTTGCAGTTACATATCTCAGGAAACCTGAACCTGATGTTGCAAGAATAAAATTGCCTGAACCATCATCATTATACAGTTTACAATTAAAAGTAAATCTTGTATCATGAAAAAGGTCGCCCATATAATCCGGCAATGAAATTGATTCTGTAACGGTGAACAGGCTTCCTGTCTGTGGTCCGGTGTCAGATTCCCAGTTTCCAGTTGCATCGGTAAATGTTAACCTTACTCCTTTTGTTGTTCCGTTGGTAAACGCATGATTTCCAACTTTCATTACCGCATGAAATAAGGAGTCGTTATTTGTATTCAGATAATAATTGTTAGTATATAAGTTATTCGCAAAAGTTACATTAAATGTTGATGTAAGACTGCCCATTCCACCACAGGGAGAAACATTAAAATTTGTACCGTCTGAAGTGAAAAAAGGACCGCATTCATTAAGTCCTGATCCAATTACAATTTCAGGCCAGTTACGTGCAGTGCCATCGAACGTTACTGTAATGTGATGCGGACCTGCTGTGGATGCAGGGGGCGCAGTGGTTGTTGTTGATGTTTTATTATCATCCTTCTTGCAGGAAGTTGCCAATACTGCAATACCTACCAGGACTGCTATGCAACCGAAATACTTTTTCATAAGTGGTTGTTGTTATTAGTTCGGTATAAATATAGAAAAATTTCAATACCCTACTGGTTTAAGTTTTCAAAGAAGTGACTTTATGTTGAAATCAATAATTAATAAAGCCAATTCATTGAATAATTTAAAAGCAGGATAATGATGATTTTCTTTACTAAATAATTTTAAAGCACGCTTCAATAACGCACAGTCAGTATATTAAGACTTGATCAATTTCATTGCAAAAGGGTTTATCTATAAATTCGCATACTGTTCAGGCAAATAAACTGCACCAGAACGGATTGTTACTTGTAATTTTTTAAATTAAAATCATGGAACATAAAGTTGATCTGTTTTACAATACCTATAAAAATTATGCTGACGAAATCTACCAGGAAATAAGAGAAGAAACTTATGGTGAAGATATTGGTCAAACCAGTTGGCTTACTGCTGATGAATACAGAGGTTTTCTCAGCATTTTAAAATTATCGTCTGATCAAAAAGTGCTGGAAGTTGCTACAGGTTCGGGAGGTCCTGCCGTTTTTATGGTAAAAGAAACCGGTTGCCATCTTACCGGAACTGACATTAATGAACATGGTATAGAAAACGCAAGAAAATTAGCATCAGCAAATGGAGTTGATAACAGGATGGAATTTATTCTTGCTGATGCATCAGAAAAATTTCCTTTCCCTGATGCTTCTTTTGATGTTATTATTTCCATCGATTCAATTAATCATTTTAAGAACAGAGATAAAGTTTTTCTTGAATTTAAACGAATGCTTAAGAATAACGGACGTTTACTTTTTACTGACGCCGTGGTTATTACAGGTATATTAACGAGTGAAGAAATTGCTATTCGAAGTTCACTAGGGTTCTTTTTATTTGTGCCAAAGAATGAAAACGAACGGTTATTAAAAGATGCAGGATTTGAGGAAATTGTTTCAACTGATGTAACTGATAATATTATTTCTACTTCCTTAAAATGGTATAATGCAAGGGAAAAAAGAAAAGCACGACTATTAAAATTTGAAGAAGAAGAAAAATTCGAAGGGTTACAATCTTTTTTCCGGACTACCCACCTTCTCTCCTCTGAAAAAAGGCTCTCCAGGTTTATGTATACAGCAGTAAAGAACAGAAAATAAACAACACACTTTAAAAATTTATATATGATCAAAAACACTTTTAATCCCGGCAATTATTCACAGCAAATAAATATTGTTTTACTGCTTCTCCGGTTAGCTGCAGGTTCCTTTATGCTGACACACGGCATAGCTAAATTATCAAAATTGTTTGGAGATGATCCTATAAAATTTGCTGACCCGATTGGAGTTGGAGTAACAACATCACTGGCCCTTACCGTATTTGCGGAGGCATTCTGTTCTCTTTTCCTTATTTTAGGGATTGCAACAAGGCTGGCAAGTATTCCATTAATCATTACCATGTTTGTAATTGTATTTATAGTTAACTCCACTGAAGAATTTGGTGATGTGGAACTCCCTTTACTTTATTTGGTAATATATATTGGACTTGCTATTGCCGGTGCAGGAAAATATTCACTTGATAATATGATTTACAAAAAAACTGCACGCTAATCCCGTGACCCCTTTCGCCACAGGGCATTTATTAACGTTTTGAAGTAAATACCATCTGAATCGCTAAACTTGTACTTCTCACTCAATAAACAAATATATATTTTTTACTGAATACATATTCGTTTGATTAATTTCAATCGTCTAACAAGATGTCCTGGTAATCGGTAGTGAAAACTCTTCACTATACAGGCTTTGCCATTTTGATAAATACTGCATAGAATATCTTTCCATTTTTGTTACATTGTGTAAACCTATTTCAGGACAAGACACATTAACTGTCACGCGCTACAAGCGCGCCAGTGTGGGATTCAATTCCCTGAATTCAACTGCGGAATAAAACATGTGCTTTGTAAGGTTCTGAAGAAGTGATTTCTGCATTTTACTTTTTCAGCTATTTAAAAAAGAGGTACATTTGAAAATAGTATTTTTTATTCAGGTATTCATTCATCTATTTTTTTATTCAAACTTAAAACCGAAAAATCATGAAGACGAAAGTAATTTTTACAACTGCATTTATTGCTTCATTGCTATTTATCAATTATTCTGCAAATGCACAGGCTTGGACATTAACCGGTAATACTAATCTCACCAGTACGAGTAAAATTGGTGGGATATCTGCAACATCTGCACAAAATTTTCCATTACGTTTTTATACCTACAATGCTGAACGTATTCATATCAATGCAAACACGGCAAACAAAGTTGGTTTTGTTGGAATAGGAACTACTGCTCCGAATACACGACTGCATGTAAACGGTGTTATCACTGCACAAAGTGGAACCTCTACCAACTGGAATCTGGCATTTAGCTGGGGTGATCATGCTGCTGCAGGTTATTTAAAAACGGAGAGTGATCCTCAGGTTGGATCAATGATTACTAACATTATTCCACGTTGGGGAGGAAGTGCTTTAGTTGCAGGAACAGTGTGGGATTTAAATGGTAATGTTGGAGTTGGTATTTCTCCTCTTGCACGTTTGCATGTAAAACAGAATATTCCAAATAAAGCTATTCGATGGGAGCATGAAACACAAGTTGATAATTGGTCTGTTGGAATTGGCACAAACACCTTAAACTGCAGATTTGAATTGAATGGGTTTTTAACTGGGCAAATAAGTTCTATTGATGGTTCATTTATCAGCGGTTCAGATTCTCGACTGAAAGAAGAAATAGAACCGGTAACAACAGTGCTTGATAAAGTGATGACGTTAAAACCATCGCGTTATTTTTATAAGAGCAGTCATTCCTCTGCAAAAAATAAATCTATTGGTTTCATTGCTCAGGATGTAGAACAGGTATTTCCTGAACTCGTTTATGAATCCGATGAAGGATATAAATTTCTGGGTTATGCAGGATTTAGTGTTATCAGTATAAAAGCAATTCAGGAGTTGAAAGGAGAAGTTGATGCATTAAGAGAGACTGTTAAAAATCTGGAAAATGCACTATCAAAATGTTGTACAGATTATACTATGAAATTGACACAGGATGACCAGGCAATAACAGATCGCCCTTCACTGGCACAGAATACTCCTAACCCATTTACAGAGGAAACTATGATCCGTTTTTATATACCTGAAAACATGCAGGGAATGCTGAAAATAATTAGTCTGGAAGGACAGGAAGTGATGCAAAAAGAAATTAAAACATCAGGTTATGGAGAAATACGGATTTCAGGAAACTCTCTTAAGGCAGGCACTTACAATTATATATTAATTATAAACGGTAAAGCTGTTGAAAGTAAAATGATGGTGTTGACAAAATAATATTTTATTGTAGATAATATCATTCAAAAAGCTTCGTCATTATTGGCGGAGCTTTTTT
>JBDTVD010000335.1:0-4067 GCA_040007375.1 Bacteroidota bacterium
ATAAATGAAGTATGTCCTAAATGTGGTAAGGAAGGACATGATGCAGATGCAAAATATTGCAAAAGATACGGTGAATTACTTTAATATTTTTCCTGAACTTAAAACCATAATTGGAATGATCTTAATTTTTTTCAAAAAAAAACACCCTGAATTTCTCCAGAGTGTTTTTTGTAATATCCAGACTCAGGTCTTGTGTCTTGATACTTATGTCTTGAAACTAATAAAGGTTAATCTGTACGAACCACTTTCATCACTTTCTTATAAGTCCCTGATTGATTTTCTACATGGATAAAATAAACTCCGCTCTTCAACTGATCATCCATAACAAATGAACTGCTGATGTTATTATATATATGGATTATTTTTCCTGCTATATCTTTTACTGAAATTGTTAGAGGTTCATCAGTTGTAACATCCATATTAAGCATACCGGCGAAAGGATTTGGTTTTGCCGTAATTTGTTTAGCAATGAATGATTGTCCCTTACGTGGTGAAATAGTATTAACAACGCAGCTTGATGTGGCTGTGCAAAGACTGGCATCCGTTACAGTTACGGTGTAGGTGCCTGCTGTAAGATTGGATGCAGTACTTCCTGTCTGACCGTTCGACCACTGGTAAGTAAAAGGACCTCCTCCATGAACAATAGTTGTTTCAATTTCTCCATCTGCAGCACCAGGGGAACTCTCATCACTAGTTGTTTCGCAATTAAATGCCAGGAAAGAAATATGGTTCTCCATAAAGTAAGTTTGCTCTTGTGTACATCCTCCTGCATCAGTTACATGTACAGTGTAAAAACCTGCAGGATCCTCATCAGAATATCCGCATAAGCCGGTTATCAATGCAGTAGTCTGACCTGTATTCCATAAATAAGTGTAATTACTTTGTGGGCCGGGATCAGGATTAACATTTATATATCCATTGCAAAATGGACTGCAGTATCCACTGAACATAAGGTCAACATCTGACAGGTCAGGTAAAGTAAATTCTCTTCCACCACTTAATGTAGCCTCGCAGGTGCTGGTGTTACCGTTATTGTCAAAAACTATCACAGTATAAGTGCCGCCACAAAGTCCGGTTGCTGTTTGAGTATCCTGGTAAAATTCGCCTGATGGTTTGCTCCAGTTGTAACTATATGGAGGAGTACCACCGGTAACATGTACTGTTGCAACACCCATACAGTTTGGATAACATTCTGTATTATCAATATCAATTGTAGTAGTGCAACTGAAATTATTTGAACAGGGTGTAATTTGTAAAATTGATAATGCACTGCTTGCACACTTATTATTTGCTTTTACACGAACGGAAGCATTTGATGGAACAAGAGCAAAATTAATTGTTACTCCAGTTGCTGTTGTTGTAAGTGTGTTGTTTGAAGAAGTAATTCCGTTTGCTGTAATGGTTGATCCTGCCGGACCCATCCATGTATAATTAACTGCCAAAGCAACAGGTGTAATTGAATAGGGAACAGTACTATTTGGACAAACGGTTATTGCACCATTAATTATTCCTGGTTTTTGTGGAGCAGATCTTATTAGTAATGTTCGTGCAGCACTTGCTCCGCAGCCATTAATTGCTTTAACTGAAATTGTTTTAATAAAATTAACAGATTGAAAATTTACTTTGATTGTATTAGTGCCCTGTCCACTTACAATATGTGCTAATCCCGGAACTGTCCAGTTATAAGTATTACCCGCAACAGCTTGTACTGTATATATAATATTTCTTCCACCACATAATCCGAAAGCAGGACCAGTGATTGCAGAAGGAACAGTATTGGTGCCTTTTAATACAGTAACACTACGCCAGATACTGCTGCCACAACTATTAACTTTTACAACGCCAACGGTTCCCTGTGCCGTAAAATTATTATATATAACATGAATACTGTTTGTTCCCTGTCCACTGGTAATTGCTGCACCTGCTGGTACCGTCCAGTTATAACTCACTCCTGCAACAAGTGCTGTTGTATATATACGCGTATCTCCTGAACACACTTTTCCAGATCCGCCCTGAACAGTGATTGGCGAAGGAGCTCCAGGAATAGTACAATCAATAGAAAGTTTTATTATCCAGTAATCCGAGTTACCATGATTACCTGTTACATCACCATTATTAGAGCTGGTACTACATGCAACAACATATTTTCCATCGGTTGTTTTTTGCAGAAAATGTGCTGCTTCACCACCACCTCCACCCAATGATTGTTTCCAGGTTATAACACCGGAAGTATTGAGTTTAACAACCCATGCATCTCTCGTACTTCCAATTATGCCATGAGTACCTGTTACATCACCATCATTGGAATCATTCTCACCTGCAATTACAAAACCTCCATCAGTTGCCTGAATGATTGCATTTGCCTGATCGAATCCTGTTCCACCCAGCGTTTTTTGCCATAAGAGTGTTCCGGAAGAATTTAATCTTACAATCCAGCAATCATAATTATCCCCATGTAGACCGGTAACATTGTCATCGTTTGACAAGGCACCTCCTGCAACTATATATCCTCCATCAGAAGTCTGTTGTATGGAATATGCATAATCATTAAGTGATCCTCCATATGATTTCTGCCATTGAATATTTCCGCTGCCATCTGTTTTTACTATCCAGTAATCATGTAATCCGTGATTACCTGAAGCATCACCATCATTTGATTCCGATATACCTGCAATAACATATCCTCCATCTGTTGTTTGTGTAACAGAATATGCAATATCATCTTTGGATCCTCCGAATGTTTTTTGCCATTGGATGTTTCCTGAAGCATCTAACTTCACTAACCAGTAATCTGACAAGTTAATAGTACCTCCATGATTAAAAGTAACATCTCCATCGGTGGATGCTGTAAAGCCTGCAACAATATATCCTCCATCAGAAGTCTGTTCAATTGATTTTGCAGTCTCATTGCTGGTTCCGCCCACACATTTCTGCCACTGCAATGTTCCTGCACTGTTCGTTTTCACAATCCAGAAATCAGAATGATTCACGCTGTGATTACCACTTACATCACCGTTGTTAGAAAGAGTATATCCGGCAAATATATATCCGCTATCACTCGTCTGACGAATGCAGGCTGGCTGATCAATTGAAGAACCACCAAATGATTTTTGCCATTGAATATTTCTTGCAGTATCCATTTTTACAATCCAGCAATCAGATGATCCATGATTGCCCGTTACATCACCATTATTAGAATACGTGTTGCCTGAAGTAATAAATCCTCCATCAATTGTTTGTTGAATACAGCTTACACTTTCCACACTTGTTCCACCAAATGCTTTTTGCCACTCTATAAAAGGGGATTGTGCGAAAACAATATTCAATTTTAATATAAAGCTGAATGCTATCAAAAGCAGTTTTGTTGTAGGTTTATTTTTCATAGCTATGATTATAGGAATACCATTTCAAATTATAATTAAAATTCAAAGTTACAGGGATTAATTGATCGTACGCAAATAATTTTCAAAGACGTATTATGACATAAATCATCAAACCAGGTTGAGGATGAACTGCGATTTATGTTTTTTTAGATTGCAGTTAAGATGATGTCAAAAACCTGATGGCATAACAATTTATTACGTACCATCATAATTCGAACTATGAAACTGAAATTTAAAAACACCGGATCATTATTAAAAACTGCATTTAAAGAATGGTGGTCGAAGGATCCTTTTAAAGAGAGTGCTGTGATTGCCTATTACGCCATTTTTTCTTTGCCCGGACTACTTGTTGTTATACTTGCAATTGCCGGATATTTTTTTGGCGCAGATGCAGTTAATAATCATCTGGCATCACAAATATCTGCTACTATGGGAGCTGATACTGCCAAGCAGGTGCAGGACATGGTTGCATTTGCAGGTGAATCAAAAAAAACCGTGCTGGCCACAATCATTGGTGTAATAACTATTTTAGTTGGTGCCACCGGAGTGTTTGCTCAATTTCAAAAATCATTGAATATAATCTGGGAAGTAAAAACAGATGAAACCAAATCAGGAATATTGTCAGTACTGAAAGTGCGTTTATTTTCCTTTGGATTAATTGTATCCATTGCATTTATATTAATT
>JBDTVD010000336.1:0-4050 GCA_040007375.1 Bacteroidota bacterium
AAATCATGAAGCGATGCTTTATTCTCTTCATTCCACGCTGCTTCTTTTAAAAATATTTTTTCACGTTCTGTAAGATGCCAGCTTAATGAAACACGTTCCTTCGTTTCCGGAACCTGGAATAAAACAAAATCCAGCTTACCATCAAACCATGCTTTTGCATATTGTATACTTCTGTCAGTTGCATAATCCTGCATGATGATAAAATTACCGTTCAGGTTACGCATCGGCGCAGAAAATTTTTCTACGATGGTCTTTACACTATTATCTTCTACTTCCGGTTTCTTATATGTGTCACGGATCTGCACCATAATTACTCCACCAGTATTTTCCTTTATCCAATCGCGGAAGGTAAACAGGAACTGCAGTGAATTGGTAAATCCAAAGTTATCTCTTATACCTGCATCCATCACTTCCATTGCAGGTTCACTTGGTAAAGAAACTGCCGGCATTATATATGGAAACGCAGAGTTCATCCGCAACACGCTTGTCCATTTTGTATTGAGTGCATCCTGATTTTCAAAGAAGCGCGTGAATTCAATTCCATTACATACTTCTGTAAATGAGGAGTGTTTTCCATCAGGATTACGTAACAGATAACTTGTTGGTAATGCAGAAATATTAAGTGATCTTCCATCATTAATAATAGTAGGACTCACAATCATCTGAGGAATCAATGCTTCTCTTTCCGGCTTTACATAATCCTTAATATTTTTATTCAGCACATAATTGGTGTTTTCATTCAGTTGCTTTTCCCATGCATAACTGCGGTCCATTACATAACTGTATTTTCCTAAACTGAATTTCTGTGGATTTAAAAATATATCTGCAACGGTTGCACTGAATGCAAGATTGTTTAACAGATCTTTTCCTGTATTGGTAAGATATGAATTATCAGGATGACGATTTGCATCCATGAGCCGTTGTTTGTGATTTAAAAATAACTCACGATAATAACTGGCACTTATCATTCCACCTGATGAACCACACATTAATCGTGTATAGTTTAACAGATCACCGTTATATACACTGTCAATCACCTGCAACGTACGAAATGAAAAAACAATAGAACGTAATCCACCACCACTGAAATTAAGAATGACCATTTTAGGTTTGTCAACGCCACGAGTTTTCCATTTTGCTTTCCATTTCTCCAGCACTTCTATTGTTTGGGCAACATCTACATTATATATAATACTATCTACCTGCGCTTCCATACTTTCACGCGTGTAAGGAGTTTTACCACCTTTATAATTTAATCCGTAAGCCTGGTTGCGTGGATTGAATGATTCAAATTTCGATAAGAGATTCAAACCGATAAATAAAACTACAATCAAAGTATTAGCCCATGCTCTTGCCCAGTAACGGAATACACCTGACAACATCATCAGCATCGTAAATAATAATAAAATACTCCCTCCTGCAGGAATACGGAAGAAAGGATAATTACGGAAGAGTCCTAAGGTGATGAACGTAACAAATACTACAATCTCCACCACAGCAGCATTCACATGATTCTGTTTGAATACCGACTCCAGCATGTAACGTTTATAGTGACGGGTATCACGAACGATTTTTACTCCACTTGGAAAATCCAAATAAGTATCCACTCTCCATGTTTTCCTGTTTGGATTTTTCTTTCTGTCTTCCAGTGATTTTGTGGAAAGATCAGAATGCTCTACACCAAATAATTTATATACATCTTTATTGGTAACCAGGAAATAACGCAACGTCACAACCATCACAATCAGCATTCCTCCATACATTACTATCAGGTTGCGCGTAATTTCCGCAGCACCGATGAGCTGACTGTTGTACTGAAAGTAAATTATACAGAAAGTGTAAGTGAGTACAAATGCTAATGGAATTATAAAATTGTTGTGAGCGTATTTGATAAATGTTTTTGAAAGTGTTGCCAGGAACGGAAAGCGAAATCCATTCAGCATAAAACTGGTAATGTTAAAAGCCATGATGAAAGCTCCGACACAAAGTCCCATTACAAAAAAGGAACGCATTCCAACTTTACCCATATACTCAGGATCGAGAAAAAGAAAAGGAATTCCGAAGCGATTGGCAAATGACTGAGTGATACAGCCGAACAGCACCAGCCAGTACAGCATCATAATCTGATTCTTCTTCAGGTGCATGATGAGCAACTGAACGGGGAAAGAGAAGAAGAAACGACTAACGTATTGTTTGAAATTCATGATAACTGCCGGGAAAATAAATATACGTATAAAACGAAATTAGGTTCGGGCAAGTATGCAGTTATTTTTACAGAAGAAATGAACTCTTTTTTGGGTGACTAGGTAATTAAGTGACGAAGTGATAAGGTGATAAGGTAAAAATAATTAGCCAACGAGGTGGTGAAGTGAGATTTGTGTTAGCTCAACCCAATTCCGTGCATCATCGAACTCTGCAAAAATAAATAATTATAAAATGAAAACAGATATATACGGCAAAATGAAATTTCATTTTCAAATCCATTAACTCTTAAGTCTTACATCACCACCAGCCCCATATCCAACAAAAACAGAAAATGATCCTCCTGAAAAAGCCTGTGATAATACATTTGCACCACCCATTTTATAAGCATTGTTAAATGACGCCATATTAATATCACCATCTACATCCAATTTAAAAGAAGGTGTGTAACTGGTGCCGATACCAACGTAACCATCTGTTGCACCACTGCTGCCTATTATTGTCATTTTTTGCGTAGTACTGGTACCATTGTTTGTCCAGAAATTAATATTGTAATTTCCTGTAAAACTATTTTTGATGTCAAGATGTTTATTAAATCCTCCGGTTCCATCCCAACCTACATACTCTGTCGGAAGCCCGGTGGTTGCAGTATTAGTTAGAGTTGATACTTGACAATAAGCCAACGTCACTCGTATGAGTATTGTGACTAAAGTTAACACTGAGATTCTTTTTTTCATTTTTTTTAGATTTTGATTGGTTTAAAAATTATTTTGATATAATGAATTTACCCGTTTGATACGACTTATTCTTACTGCAGAAAGAATAATAATATAGTCCGTTACTAAAGTTGGAAACATCAGCAGCATACATATCATTATTAAAATTAATTTTCATTCTTGATACTTCCATTCCCTTGGCATCAATAATTACTAGCTCGTATTGATTTATATTATCAGGAGGATTAATTTGAAAGGTTAAAGAATTTGAAGTTGGGTTTGGAAATACTTTCACAAATTCTCGATTTAAAGAAATAAAATCAAAAATATCTAATGGCAATGTGCCGCATAAAGAATAAACATAAATAGGTTGAAGAGTGGGATATTTTTGTAAAAATAACTTTGCTCCGGCAGATGTATTAATAATTGGCCTTATCATATCAGTTCCCCCTAATATCGCTCCAATTGCATAAGGTGCATTTGCACTGTCCAATTGAAATAATATAGTGCCATCAGTTCTTACAATTCGAAAAGGTCTGGCATTATTAAGAGGTGAATAATAAGCATATTCAATATTGCTGGAATCACAATCAAATAAGGTTCTTGTTATATATAAAGCTTGCATGTAATATGGTTCAAAAGGTTCTGGAACTGCAATACTTGTTATGAAAGGCGTAAAGTCCATATTATATAAATTGAATGTGTTATTTACTGTATCAGCGAAAAACCATTTAGTTTCCGAGCTGCTTATTTGCACTGCTTTGAATTGATAACCGAGGCCAATAGGACAGTACATCATTGTATCCAAGGTTATCTGCGCAGATAATTTACTTCCTGAAAAAAAAAGAAGAACATAAATTACGAATAGTTTTTTTTTCATTTTAACTTGTTGTTGTTTTGATATTATTAAAGGAACTGAAAAATAAAAAAACGGTTTAATGGTTAAGGAAATCGTACTCCAATATTAAAAATAGGAAAATCTACTCGAAACTAAAGAAAAAATATGATTACATAAAATTTTTATTCCACTAGCCCCATATCCAACAAAAACAGAAAATGATCCTCCTGAAAAAGCCTGTGATAATACATTTGCACCACCCATTTTATAAGCATTGTTAAATGACGCCATATT
>JBDTVD010000337.1:0-4042 GCA_040007375.1 Bacteroidota bacterium
GCACGCACGTTATCTTTATTGTTTCCTGGCCTGGGACAGTTATACAATGGCGATGCTGGAAAAGCGGCATTAAGTTTTACCTTTGTGTCATTATCAGGGCTGTACATTGCATACAATATAATAAATACAACTTATCTCACTGCTGCAACATCCGGAGCATACCTTTTTATGTATTTTTATTTCGGAGGAGCAAATCAGACAAATGTGTTAGTACCTCAAAAAAATTATCAAAAGAAAACTGTATATAATAATTATCTTAGAAGCAGTTTGGTTATGTTAAACAATGATTTATATAAACAATGAAAAAATTATTCAATGTTGTATTTGCAGTTTTAATATTTCAATTAACACTAGT
Source organism: Bacteroidota bacterium (assembly GCA_040007375.1). Taxonomy (GTDB): domain Bacteria; phylum Bacteroidota; class Bacteroidia; order AKYH767-A; family OLB10; genus JANOXC01. The sequence continues at coordinate 356 of JBDTVD010000337.1, forward strand.
AGCGCAGGTGAATCCTGTACTACAGGTTAACGGACATAATGAAAGTGTTAATGTGGTTGCCTTTTCTCCTGACAGTAAAACATTGTTCAGTGGAGGTAAGGACGGAGCAATTTTTTCGTGGGATGTTACTGCAGCATTCAAGCAGGTAAAAACTATTCATGTAACAGATGCTGCTATAACTTCACTGTCAGTAAATCATGCAGGGAATACACTGGTTGTTGGAACATACTGTCAGATTTTGTTATACGATGCAGCTTCATTGAAAAGAAAAGCACGAAATAAAAAAGCTCATGTGTCGTTTGCAGGATCGGTGAATTATTCTGCTGACGATAATTATATAGTGTCTTCCAGCTGGAAAGAAAATGCTTTGATGTTGTGGGATGCAAAAAACCTGAAAAAAGTAAAGCAGTTTGCAGAAACAGTGTGGACAGATGAAGCAATGTTTACTCAGGATGGGAAGTATATCATTTCAGCAAATCATGCAAATAATGTGAAGGTTTGGGATATTGCAACAGGTAACATTGTAAAAACTTTTGCAGGACATGAAGACTGGGTTTATGCATTTCGTATGACCAATGATCAGTCGAAGTTGATTACTGCTTCGTTTGATAAAACAATAAAAATATGGGATTTTGAAAGTGGAAAGCAGCTTTCTACTTTACAGGGTCATACTGATGGAATTTATCAACTTGCTCTGACTCCTGATAATAAAACCTTGATTTCTGTTGCTGTTGATTCTACAATGAGAGTTTGGGATCTTGAAAAAAAAGCAGAGGTTGCCAATATAAAACCTGCTTCTAAAGTGCTTGGGATAACTATTTCTCCTGATGGCCGTTACCTGGCTGCCGGACTGGAAGACCACAGTATTGCAATTTGGGAGTTGAAAGACCTTATAAAAGGAAATTAAATTTGGCAGGTAGATACCCTTTTCTACTTTTGTTGCTCAATCAAATCCACATAAAATAAATGAATAAAGTAATTAGCAAAATTCTATGGTGTCTGGTATTAACAATCCTGCCGGGATTGGTATTTTGCCAGGATGTTATCACCCTGAAAGATGGTCGTGAAGTAAAAGCCAAAATCGTTGAGGTTAGTGAAAAGGACAAGGTGATTAAGTATAAGAAGTTTGAAAACCAGGATGGTCCTCTTTACACTGTCGAACTTTCTGATATCAGCAAGGTTAAATATTCAAATGGTTCCGAAGAGAGCTATAATGTTGCACCGGTTAAATCTAATACGGAACCAGCTGCAGCAGATGATACTCCAAGTATCTTCTCCGGAAAGTTTAACATAGAAGATGAGTCAACTCATGATTACCTGGAGGGCATTGCAAAAAATGCAGGAATGCGAGTTTTACGCTGTGCAGGCAGAGTGGATAATTATTCTACTGAAATTTATTGGGACCAGACTTATCGTGATGAAGTAACAAAAGAAATTGTTCTTCCAATTGTTGTAAAGTGGGAAAAGGGTGCTTCAGTATCTACAAAATGGGTACGCGGTATCGTAAAAATTGAGAAGTCAGGGAAAAAAACCTGGAATTACCAAAGTGATGCTGGTATTTCATTTTCTGTCTGTGCAAAGAAGACGATGGAGTTATAGATTTCTCTTTAAGACATAAAAAAAGGCTGCAGATTCTGCAGCCTTTTTTTATGAAGTGCAATCAGCTTATTCAGAAGCTTTAAGTTTGCTTGTTTTGATTGGAGTTCCCTGAACTACCCAACCCATACGGAAAATCTCATTACGTTGGTAAACAACACCATCGATAAGAGCATCATATCCTGGTCCTGCTTTTTCAATTGCTTTATCAACAGCACCCTTTAACTGAGGTGTTCCGCAAGATTTAAGTTCACGGCCTTCAACTCTCGGTCCCTTTGCATTGTCTGGAACACGAAGAGTTACGTTTTTAGAGCTTATTACAGTAAAGTCAATAAGTCTCTGCTGGCACGACGTAAGTGCTAACACGCACACTGCCATGATAGGTAGAATAGTTTTTTTCATAAGTTGTTAATTTTGTCTCTTTGCGGACAAATATAGCATAACGATACTTTCTGCCAAATTTTAGCCAAGGTATTTTGCAACCAATGGCATCCTTCGTCCTCTTCCGAATGCTTTTGGGGAAATACGTAGTATAGGAGGAGCTTGATATCGTTTGTACTCGTTCCGGTTTACCATTTTCAATACTCGCATAACTAATTCATCTGAATGCCCTGATTTTATGATTTCACCAGGACTTTTTGCTTCTTCAATATATTGCAAAAGAATATCATCCAGCACATCGTAAGCAGGAAGTGAATCACTGTCTTTCTGGTCAGGTCGTAATTCTGCTGAAGGTGGTTTGGTAATGATGTTTTCCGGGATCACTTCTTTGTTGCGATTGATGTAACGGCAAAGTGCAAAGACATCTGTTTTATATAAATCACCAATAACGGAAAGTCCGCCGCACATATCGCCATAAAGAGTTCCGTAACCAACTGCCAGTTCACTTTTGTTGGAAGTATTCAATAATATATATCCAAATTTATTACTTAATGCCATCAGAAGAACACCTCTTATGCGTGCCTGAAGATTCTCTTCCGTAACATCGAATGCAGTATTACGGAAATCTTTTTCAAGTGATGATATATAGGTATCATAAATTCCGGAAATAGGTAATACTTCACTACTCACTCCAAGATTTTTAACAAGCACTTCTGAATCACTGATGGAATGAGATGATGAAAATTGCGAAGGCATTAAAACAGCATGTACATTTTCAGCACCTAATGCACGTGCAGCAAGAACAGTAACAAGAGCTGAATCTATTCCTCCTGACAAACCAAGGATGGCTTTCTTAAAACCCATCTTGCCAAAGTAATCCCTGATTCCCATAACCAGTGCATCTTCAATCCAGCTATAACGATTAAATGCAGTTACTTCTTTTTTGGCAGGAAGCTCCCGTTTTGCTTCCGTATCAACATCATATATAATAAAGTCTTCTTCAAAATATTTTCCTTCAACAACAATTTCAGCATTAGCATTATACACTAACGAACCACCATCAAATAAAATATCGGTGTGAGCACCAACCTGATTAACATATATAAGAGGTAGATGATATTGCCTGATATTTTTTTCCAGTATTTTCTTTCTGTCACCTGCATGCAGATAATTAAATGGAGAAGCTGCAATGTTGATCATGATTTGCGGTTGCTCTTCAATGAGTGCATCCATTGGCCATGATGTATAAAGTGGATCATCATCCATATTCCACAGGTCTTCACAAACGGTCAATGCAATACGGCATCCGTTAACAGTGAAGCATTTGTTGTTTTTTCCTGATTCAAACCAGCGGTATTCATCAAATACATCGTACGTTGGTAATAATGTTTTTGCAACAACATGACTTACTTTTCCATCAGACAAAACACAAGCTGCATTAAATATATTTTTTCCGTTAAGTTCAGGATTAGGAACAGGTGCACCAACAATTGCAGTAATTCCTTTACAATGTTCTGCAATCTTATTTATAGAAGAAGTACATCTGCCGATAAAATCTTTGTAATCCAGGAAATCGAGTGGAGGATAGCCACACACTGCCAGTTCAGCAAAAACAATCAGATCACATTTGGCGTCGGAAGCTTTCTTTATTGCATCAATAATTTTTGCACTGTTAGATTCAAAATTACCGATGTGATAATTCAATTGTGC
>JBDTVD010000338.1:0-4038 GCA_040007375.1 Bacteroidota bacterium
ATCCTTTATCACCAATAGCAAATCCAAAACAATCCTGTGGAGCAGGATTTACAGGATAAGCAGCTTTTGATATCCATAAATTCAATAGCGGGCTGAAAGCATATAATGATTGAGCTGAATTAACTCCGTTTCCTCCGCAGGCAACATAACCTAAGTTGTTAATTGTAAAACATGCAGCAGCATTTCGGCCAAACGTAGGGTAATCTGCTTTTTGTGTCCATGAATCAGTAGAAGGAACATATTCCCACAGATCATTTCTATATGTGCTATTATATCCCATTCCGATATATCCATTATTACCTATTGAAAAATAAATTGCAGAATAACGCGCCGAAGAAGGAAAGTCAGCTTTGGGAGTCCAGTTTGCTTTAACCAGAGGTGTAGTAAATAATAGAATAAGAAGTAATGTTTGTGTTTTCATAGTGATGTAATTTATTGAATAGGGTTTATCTGGATTTCATTTGATTAACAAATCTAAACTATTTTTTTAATTGGATCGAAATTTTCTTCTCAATTTATCTATGCTTCCTAACAATCTTTTTTAATTAACCGCAATTTTTTCAGCTAAATAATCCATACTTTCCTTTCCCGAAATCTTATAAATATATATACCTGATGTTAAACTTAAATGTGATAATGAAATCCGGTGATTACCTTCACTTATATTTTCAGAATAGAGTAACTGTCCATTCAGGTTGTATAAATTAAATGTACAGTTTTTAATTTCATCACTCATAAAAACATCTATATATTTCCCTGAATTATTATATATCGTTTTAATTGCATCTGTAGTATTATTTTCAATACCGGTTATCATACTGAATTTCCAGAGTTCATTGGAATAATATCCTACAACTGCATCTCCGCCACCAAAACAATATGCAGTATTACCAATCGTCACAGCTCTTAAAGCATAAACAGGAAGTCCGGGAAACGGTGCAATTAATATCCAGTTATCAGTAACATCATTATACTGATAGAAGTTTTGTAATCCGGTTAAACTACCATCTGTTCCACAACCAAGAAATGCAGTATTGTCAATTACAAAATTTGTTGCAGCACCAACAATGTAGGGGCCGTTATTTCTAATTGTCCACGAATCCAGAGTTGCATCATATCGCAACATAGAGGAAACCATAGAATTACCATCACTACCACCATACACATAACCGTAATTATTCAGTACAAAAGTGGATGAACTTTGTCGCCCGCCACCAGGGAAATTACTGATAGCACTCCATTGGTTAGTTAAGGGATTGTATTTGTAAAAATCAGAATGCAAAGGAGCATACCCTAAACCAACATATGCAATTCCATTAATAACAAAACTCACCGCATTACCACGTGCGGCTCCGGGGAAATTAGAAATAGTATTCCAATTATTATTTACAGGGTCATACCGGTAAAAACTATTAAAAGCTGTTGAATTGGAATAGGCAGACCATCCCAGACCAACGTAACCATATCCGTTGATTTCAAATGAACATGCCGATACTCGTGAAGGACCTGACAAGGAAGCTTTTTGAGTCCAGGTATTCAGTTGTGGATCATATTCCCAAAGATCATTGTATTGATATAAAGCATTGAAATCGCCAAAACCAAAATAGATTTTATTTCCAATTGCAAATCCTGATGCACCAAGTCTGCCGTATGATGGTAAAGAGGACAGTTGTTGCCAACTATAACTGGCATGTGATTGATTTAAAAATAGCCCAAGGAAAATACTCAGTAAAGTTTTTTTCATTAGTGTAATTGTGGTTGTTAAGCAAACATACGTAAATTATGTTACGAAATTAAAACCACTAAAGGTTGATGAACATTGACTATATGCTTCTTTTTGCCGCTGACCTTATTCCAATATCTTTACCCCTTCAAACTAAATATGGGCATTATACAGAAGCAGGGAATTCAGAATACCATTATTACCTATTCCGGTATTGCCATTGGTTTTGTCAGCCTCCTTTATATTCAGCCCAGGTTTCTTACTAAAGAGGAAATCGGGCTGGTACGTGTGCTGTTTTCTTTTTCAGCAATGATTGCAACCGTATTCCCTCTTGGAACAGGCAGCATAACGTATCGTTATTTTCCATTTTTTAAGGATCATCAGAAAGGTCATCATGGATATTTTGGTTTTATGATGATCTGGCCTCTTATCGGTTATGCTATCTGTGCATTAGCTCTCCTCGCTTTCCGAAGTTTTATCATAAATCAGTATGAAGTGCAGTCAAGATTATTTACTGTTTATTTTAATCATGTTTACTCTTTTATTTTTATAATTGGTTTTGTTGCAATAGTTAATTCGTATTCATTTGCTTTATTTAAAACATTTTTCCCAAGCATTGTAAATGAAATTGTATTACGTATAGCTTATATTGCTGTAATATTAATTTATGCAGCAGGATGGGTTGACCTGGATGGGTTTCTTTATTTATTTATTGGTACTTATTTGTTGCAGCTTATTATTGTTCTTGTATATATATTGATTGTAGACAAACCCGGATTAAAAATTAATTTTGATTTCCTTAAAACACAGAATCCAATGAAAATGCTGAGTTATGGATTGGTGCTTTCCTTTTCCGGAATGGCCAACCTTGGACTTAAGTATATTGATGTAATTATACTGGGAAAATATGTTTCATTAAGTAAAGTAGGAGTGTATGCCCTAGCTGCTTTTATTCCAACTGTTATTGATGCGCCTTACTATGCACTTGATAAAATTACGAATCCTAAAATCGGAGAAGCGTGGGCGAAGAAAGACATGGGTGTAATCCAGGAAATCTATTTTAAATCAACCCGCTATCTGATGCTTTTGGGAGGGTTGATATTTCTCGGAATAAACCTGAATATCGATCAGCTCTTTACATTGATACCCAATAATTATTCTGAAGGCATTAACGTTGTTTTTATTATCAGCCTGGGCACTCTTATTAATATTTCCACAGGTGTTAATGATGCTATCATATTCACCAGTTCAAAATATATATATGGAACGTATATGCTGCTTTCACTGTTAATCCTGGCAGTAGTCAACAACTTTATTTTCATCCCGAAGTATGGAATTGAAGGCGCAGCAATGGCAACAGCATTATCAGCATTTGTATATAACCTGATGAAATATTTATATATATGGAAGAAGTTTAATCTGCAGCCGTTTGGATATTCATCGCTTAAAATTATTATCATTATTATTATTACTTGGCTTACTTTTCATTGGTTTCCTGTTATTCCAAATGCAGTAACCGGTATTGTGTTTAAGTCTGTTTTAATTACTGTTTTTTACACAGGGCTTGCTTACTGGCTGGGTATTGTGCCCGAATTTCATAAGTTTCTTCCCTGGAACAGCGACCGTACTTCCTAGCAGTATAGACAAGATCATGTACGTAAAAGGACTGAATTATCAGAAGCATTTCCAGCCTGCTGTATTTTACTTATGTTTGTAATAACAACTCCCAATACGATTATAATCAACCATACATTAGCATCCTTTACACATGTATGGTTCTTATAACTTTTAATTTATTTTATTTCTTGCCCCCAACACTACCTGCAATGAAAAGAATTATTTTTTTATGTTTATTCCTGATACCTGTTTTAAGCATGGGTCAGGGTCTATGGTCCGTTAAAACTTCTTTCCCGGGAACAACGCGTGAAGTGGCTACTGGTTTCAGCGTAGGAGGGAAAGGTTACATCGGTTTAGGCCGTTCACCAGGGCAGGATATAAGAGAGGATTTCTGGCAGTATGATGTACAGAATGATACCTGGACTCAGGTTGCCAATTATGGTGGTGGCGTTCGTTATGGTGCTGCTTCTTTTGTTATAAATGATACTGCATATGTTGGTACAGGCTGGGATGTTTCCGCTCAGCATAATGATTTCTGGAAGTATGATGCAGGACAAAATATATGGATACAGGTGGCTGATTATATTGGAAATCCAAGTTATTCAAATGTTGGTGTTGCTTTAAATGGAAAAGGATATGTAGGAATTGGATACAGTCCTTATAACAATCATTGGTTTGAATATGATCCTGCTGCTGAT
>JBDTVD010000339.1:0-4035 GCA_040007375.1 Bacteroidota bacterium
TCATTTATAATTTATAATCTTAAATTTATAATTTCTTTAACTTCTGTGCTTTCATCATGTCAGGAAATCCTTTTTTCTGATTTAATGCATCAAGTGCATAACCAATTCTTCTTGCAATGGTTTCTTCTGATTTAGCACTGTCAATCCATTTCGATATATAAAACTTGTGCGACTTTGTTAAAGAATTAAAATGAGTCAGTGCGACAGTTTCATCTTCCAGACATTCCATCAGCACTTTATTCAACTGTTGCTCTTTATGATCTGTCTGCAACTCCACTAAAACTTCAGCACCATTACGTTTACCAATTCCTTTCCTTGCAACAGCATTTAATGTCATAATGAAATCACCATCTCCCATTGGCAACAAAGCAATTCCTTCAAATTTCCATTGGTCCAGTTTACCCTTTACACGAAACGATTTTCTTTGTGATGGCATAAGTTGTTCAGCAACATCTGCGGGAACATTGATATAGGTCCAGCCGGTCTTCTCACCCATTTTTCCAAACTTCAAAATGGTGGTTTTAAAAATTACGATTTTATCCTTCTTTTTAGCCATCGAACCTTTACCGGTTTATTGCGTTAAATAACCAGTTCTTTCTTAACACAACTTACACAGTTTCTTAATAATGCCATAGCACTATAGAGCAACCTTTGCTGCAAATATATAAGCAATGGAATTATTCATGGAAGAGTCAGGAGTGCGGATCTATTCAACACCCTGTTGCAGAAAATGCGGAAACGGTATGGAGCGGATCAGCAGAACAATGGGTGATCATGCATTCACAAAATTATCCTTTGGAATTGTAAAAGTAAAACGATTTCTCTGTTTCGTGTGTTTAGCAGAAAGAAAAAAGTTCAGCATCTAAAAAAAACAACCACTACCTATGCAAATCTTCAAACAAACTTTCGCTAACCGTTATTCAACACCAGCAACTGTTGAACCTCAGCAGAAATTATTTACAGTTATCGGTCGCCAGGGATGCAGAAGTATAGTTCCCGGAAATACTACACCATCATTTATTCAGGCTTTGAAAACAGGAGTGGAAGCTGTTGAACTGGATATTATGATGTCTGCAGATGGGCAACTGATAGTAACTGATCATGCTGTGATAACTCCTTTGAATTATTATCATCCTGAAATAAAATACGACGTACCCGTTTATCAATTAACAGCTGATGAGTTATCGAAGTTTGATTGTGGTAAAAGATTTAACAGCCGTTATCCATACCGTAAAATGATTTCCACTTCTATTCCTGTTTTGAAAGATGTTATTGGCAGAATGGAGAAATATATATTGTGGAATCATATTAAACCAGTTCAATATTTTATTGATATTAAAACTTCACCGGAAACAGATGGCATTTATCATCCTAAGCCCGAAGAAATGGTAATTCAGCTGGTTGATTTAATACGTACACTGAATATTTCAAGACGATGCACTGTTATTTCTTCTGATGTTCGTCCGCTTCAACATGTTCAACGTTTAAATCAGAAAATAAATATTGCATTGAAAGTAGAGAACGAAGAATCTGTTCAGGATAATGTGGATGCACTTGGTTTCACACCATCAATATATATGCTGCACTTTCATAAAGTAACCAGAGAAAATATGTATACAATTCAGGCAGGTGGAATGAGAATGATTCCATTCGGTGCAAATGATCTTCTTGATCTGAATGAATTATATGCAATGGGTGTTGATGGATTACTTACTGATAATCCTGATCATGCATTGAAGTTGATTGAGAAATAATTTTCTTCCTCAAAAAAAACTGTAGTAATTATTTACTTTTTTTAGCTGCTGTTTTTTTAGCTGCTGATTTCTTTGTTACAGTTTTTTTAACTACTGATTTCTTAGCTACTGATTTCTTTACTGCTATTTTCTTATTTTCTGTTTTCTTCACCGCAACTTTCCTAACAGGTTTTCATCAATGAACTATAATACTCACAATGTTCCTTCATAACACATTCGCTGTGTTTCGGATTTGATGGTCTGCACGTTTCTCTTCCTAAAAATGAAATTGCCATTCCTATTTCACTCCAGTCTTTTTGAGGAAGCACATCCATTAACTGCACTTCAATTTTCTTAGGATCAGTGCCCGTTGCAATTCCCAATCGTGCTACAACACGAACTACATGCAGATCTACCATCACACCTTCTGCTTTAACTCCTGCTTCGCGCATAATTACATTGGCAGACTTTCTTCCAATTCCCGGTAATGCTGAAAGTGATTCAATGGTTAAAGGAAAATCTTTCTGCTTGCTCATAGTTTGTGCAATGGTGAGAAGCCAACTAACTTTATTAGCTGAGTTGATCACTTTTCCCAGGTATTGCAATACATCCTTTTCTTTCGCTTTTGCCAAGGCTTTCATATCAGGATATACTTTAAAAAATGGCGGCACAACATTATTAATATGTTTATCCGAATCTCGTGCGGAAAGAACTACCATCACAATCAACTGGTAAATATTTTTATACTCCAGTGGATGCTGTTTGCCTTTGTATTTTTTGATAAGAGGTTTCGTGGCCTCTTCCCAGTTTGTTGCCATTTTTTTTGTAATTAAGTAATGAGGTGATGAGGTGATGAGGTGAGTCTTAAATCTCAAAAATAAATCAATTCACAGAACAAACTTTCCGGTCACCATTTCTACCCGATACCAGCTACACGATACTCGATACTAAAAAGATAAACCTTATGTTTTTCGTGAGCGAATAAGTCCTACTTTTGCAGCCCCAAATAGAAGCAGATCATGATAGCAGTTTCCAATCTTTCGTTACGATATGGTAAAAGAGTTTTGTTCGATGAAGTAAATCTCAAATTTACGGCCGGCAATTGCTATGGAGTTATTGGTGCCAACGGTGCCGGTAAATCCACCTTTTTAAAAATTCTTTCCGGTGAAATCGACCCTTCAACGGGCCAGGTTTCTATGAATCCGGGAGCAAGGATGAGTGTTTTGAAGAAAAATCACTTTGAATTTGACGAGTATCCTGTGCTTCAGACTGTGATGATGGGAAATAAAAAACTGTGGGAAGTGATGAAGGAGAAGGATGCTCTTTATGAAAAACCTGATTTCAGTGAGGCTGACGGACATAAAGCATCAGAACTGGAAACTGTTTTTGCAGAGATGGAAGGCTGGAATGCGGAAAGTGATGCTGCCAATCTGTTGAGTGACTTAGGTGTGAAGGAAGAATATCATAACAGGATTATGAATGACCTGAATGGTAAGGAGAAGGTGAGAGTGTTACTTGCTCAGGCTTTGTTTGGAAATCCTGATGTGCTGCTGCTGGATGAGCCAACCAACGATCTTGATGTGGAAACAATTACATGGCTGGAGAATTTCCTGGCTGATTTTCAAAATACGGTAATCATTGTTTCCCATGATCGTCACTTTTTGGATGCTGTATGTACTCATGTAGCAGATATTGATTACAATAAAATTCAACTGTACACCGGTAATTACACATTCTGGTATGAGTCAAGTCAGTTGGCACTTCGTCAGCGTTCGGATCAAAATAAAAAGCTGGAAGATAAAAGAAAAGAGTTGCAGGATTTCGTGGAGCGTTTCAGTGCCAATGCATCCAAATCACGACAGGCAACAAGCAGAAAAAAATTATTGGAGAAACTGGTTATTGAAGATATTAAACCATCAACGCGTAAATATCCGGGAATTATTTTCAGAGCTGAGCGTGATTGCGGTGACCAGATTATTTCCGCAGAAAACCTGAGCAAAAGAAGTGCTGAAGGAACTTTACTTTTTACCGATATCACTTTCACTTTATATAAAGGTGATAAAGTTGCTGTGCTTTCAAAAGATCATCTTGCTGTAACTACTTTCTTCCAGATTATTTCCGGAGCAGAGCAAGCTGACTGTGGTGAATATAAATGGGGAAGCACAATCACACGTTCGTATTTACCAAATGATAACTCTTCGTTTTTCAAAACTGATGATAATCTGATTGATTGGTTACGCCAATTTTCTTCAGATAAAACAGAAACATATATAAGAGGTTTTTTAGGTAAGATGTTGTTTTC
>JBDTVD010000340.1:0-4012 GCA_040007375.1 Bacteroidota bacterium
CAAACTTCCTGCGAAAAACAGGTGGAATATTACCTGGAGCGAATAAAATCATCGCAGCATTTAAATGCATTCGTGGAAGTTTTTTCAGAAGAAGCTCTTTCAAAAGCAAAAGAGATTGATTCAAAAATTAAAAATGGTACTGCAGGAAAACTGGCAGGAATGGTGATTGGTATCAAAGACAATATCAGCTATAAAAATCATCGTACGGAAGCATGCAGTAATATGCTGAAAGATTTTAAACCTGTTTATACAGCAACTGCATTGCAAAGATTAATTGATGAAGATGTAATTGTTATCGGCCGTTTGAATTGTGATGAATTCGCAATGGGAGGAAGCAATGAACATTCTGCATATGGTCCGGCTTTAAATCCACATAACAATGAATATGTAACTGGTGGTTCTTCCGGTGGATCGGCTGCTGCAGTTGCCGCTGGTTTATGCGATGCAGCGCTGGGATCAGATACTGGAGGATCAGTTCGGCAACCGGCTTCTTTTTGTGGTATTTATGGATTGAAACCAACTTACGGCCGAATCAGCAGGTATGGTTTAATAGCATTTGGTTCTTCCTTCGATCAGATTGGTACTCTTACACGTTGTACGGATGATGCAGCAATTTTACTGGAACTGATGGCCGGTCATGATAAGAATGATGGAACATCAGCAAATAAAAAAGCAGAACGTTATTCCGAATCTTCCTCTGAAAAAAAGAGATTCAGGATTGCTGTCATTCGTCAGTGCCTTGAATCAAATGGCCTGGACCAGGAAGTGAAATCTGCATTTCTGAAATTTATTGATGAGTTGAAATCGGAAGGACATACCATCAACATGATTGATTTTCCGCTTCTGAAACAAATGGTTCCGGCCTATTATATTTTAACCACTGCTGAAGCATCTTCCAACCTTTCCAGATATAGTGGATTGTTATATGGAAAACGAACAAAGATTCCGGGCAACCTGGATGAAACGATAAGTAATTCCAGAAGTGAAGGCTTTGGCAAGGAAGTGAAGCGACGGATTTTATTGGGCACTTTCGTTTTGAGCTCCGGATTTTATGATGCTTATTATGAAAAAGCACAACGGGTGCGTCGGAAAATCCTGGATGAAACATGTAAGATATATGAAGAAAATGATCTTCTGCTTTCTCCTGCAACACCTTCAACAGCATTTAAAAAAGGTGCGAAACAGGATCCTGTAGCCATGTATCTGGAAGATATTTTTACAGTACATGCAAACCTTGCCGGTATGCCTGCAATGGCCTTCCCCAGTGGGAAACACAGCAATTCACTACCCTTTGGATTCCAGGTTATGAGTAACCGTTTTGAAGAGGCAACAATTCTGGATTTTGTTCGTATTAAACAGGAATCGGTAACTCTCATCTGATGGCAAAATGTATGACATGGAATTATTTTCATTCCTTTTAACTATTTTTAGCCGGAACTTATGACATAGTTACCAAAACATTTAAACGACTGATCCCAGAGATGAAGATGAACAAAACCCTTAGAGCCGTCTCCCTGATTAGCCTGTTTACTGTCACCATCAGTAGTGCGCAGGTGAATCCAATGGCTGCACAGACAGCTATAGTTCCGGAGTATGATCCGATTGTATCCATGCTTGATAGCCTGGTTACCTTAAACAATGTAATCCGTTATAGTAGTATTGAGGGAAACTGTTTCGATAAAAACAGCGCAAACTGCATCATTCCTTCTTTCAGCGATGAAGTAATTTCGCAACGAATGAGTGCTATCAATTCTCCGATACCACTTAGCAATAACAAGTATGTAAAAGAATTTATCAGCCTGTATGCAGAAAAGAAAAGATCCCTCACACAACGTGTAATGGGACTGAGTAATTTCTACTTCCCTTTATTTGAAGAAACACTGGATAAAGAAGGTTTGCCACTGGAGTTTAAATATCTCTCTGTTGTGGAATCTGCATTAAATCCTGTTGCTGTTTCAAGAGTGGGTGCTACAGGACTCTGGCAGTTTATGTACAACACCGGAACGATGTACGATCTCAAAGTAAATTCAAATACCGATGAGCGTCGCGATCCGATAAAAGCAACACATGCAGCATGTAAATATTTTAAAGACATGTATGCAATTTATGGTGACTGGCTGTTGGTTATTGCATCCTATAACTGCGGACCAGGAAATGTAAACAGAGCGATTAAACGTTCAGGTGGAAAAACAAATTTCTGGGAGATCATGCCTTATCTTCCGAAAGAAACAAGAGGTTATGTTCCGGCATTTATTGCTGTTACTTATGTGATGAATTATTCGCGTGAACATAATTTATATCCTGTTGTTCCGGCTTACAATTTCTTCCAGGTAGATACTATTGCTGTTAGCCGACAAGTGAATTTCAAAGTGCTTTCCAATCAACTTGATCTTCCTCTTGATGTTATCTCTTACCTGAATCCTGTTTACAAGAAAAACCTGATTCCCGCAAAAGAAGATGTTCCTATGACGCTTCGTCTTCCAACCAATAAAATTGCACAGTTTATTTCTCTTGAAGAATCTATTTATGCATCATCAGCTCCTGCTGCAATGCCTGTTTTACCACAGCGTGTAACAAATAAAAATGATGATTTGATGGCTGATGCAACGGATGGCAATTTCGAATACACCGTTAAGAAAATTAAAAAGACACATACCGTAAAACGTGGTGAAACATTAGGTGCAATTGCGAATCGTTATGATATGACTTCAGCACAACTGAAGAAATTAAATCATCTGAAAAGCACAAAAGTTGCAAAAGGTCAGCGTCTTTCTGTTTATACATTCGTAAAAGTTAAGACTCCTGTTAAACAGAATAATGTTGCACGGATTGATACAGCAAAAGCATCTAAAACAGATACTTCTTTAACAGCTTCTATTGATGAAAATACGGACAGTGTTCCTGTTTCCAATGTTGATTCAGATGATGCAAACAATGCTAAGAAGACCGGAAAGAATCAACCTGGTGAAAAGAAATTTGTTTATCATCTTGTACAGCCCGGCGATACCTTGTGGAACATTGCGCGTCGTTATGAAGGTGTAACTGTTGAACAGATAAAAGACATGAATAATCTGCACAACTCTAATTTAAAAGTGGGCACTAAACTTAAACTAAAAGTAAATAACAAAGCATAATTTTTTATTTGCAATATATATAAAGCCTTTCTCTAACAGGAAGGCTTTTTTATTTGAATTCTACTTAATCTAAAATTTAATCCTGGTTTAAAATCAGCCTCACTTTTCGGGTTGGTTGGCTACACCTCACGTAAGGAGATTATCTGTTCTGATCATTTTCTTATAGAACTGAATTCTGTATTTTCACACCCATAAAAAATTTAATTTATGAGCAGCCACGAAAGAGCATTGAAGGATGACATTAATAAGGTAACGTATGAACGATGCCAGTTTGCTTATGAATATGCACTTCCATTAATAAAAGGTAAATCTGTTTTAGATGTGGGTTGCGGACTTGCTTATGGCACTGCACTGATGGCAGAATCTGCAACAACGATTATGGGTGTGGATTATGATCAGTCTGTTGTAGATGATAATACGAAGCGTTATGCTCACATTAAAAACCTGAGTTTCCAGCGTGTTACTGTTCCACCACTTCCCTTTGCTGATGAAAGCTTTGATGTGATTACCAGTTTTCAATTCATTGAACATATCCATCCCCGAAAAGAATTTATTAAGGAATGTATCAGAGTGCTGAAGCCTGGAGGTAAGCTGTATGTCACTACTCCGAATACAAAACGCTCTCTTGCCCGTAATCCTTTTCACATACACGAATATACTTTTGATGAGATGCGTAAAGAAGTAGGTTCACTCACCAAAAACTTTGAGCTGAATGGTTTGACAGGGAATGAAAAGGTGATTCAGTATTACGAGGAAAACGGAAAGCTGGTGAGAAAGATTTTAAAATGGGATGTGCTGGGATTGCATAAACGACTGCCTGCTTCATGGGTAACGGTGCCATATAATTTTGTTACCAGCCTGATGCGCAACAAGCTGAA
>JBDTVD010000341.1:0-3955 GCA_040007375.1 Bacteroidota bacterium
AATGACATTCAGCTATATTTCCGGAGCAGGAACTGATAGTACTGAAAAAGGAAAAATTATGTGGGCAAGAGTGAAAGGTAAAATAGAAAATGATTTGATGAAATTACCTTTTAAGCATGTATATAATTTCCGTCCCGGAATACTGCAGGCAACCAGAGGATTAAAAAACACTTTAAGTTTTTATAAATACTTTGCATGGCTTATACCAATTGTTAAAACGCTTGCACCGAATACAATTACTACTTTAAAAGAACTTGGCCTTGCAATGATTTATGTTTCTACATCAGGCTATGAAAAACAAATCATTGAAGTAAGGGATATACATATTCTTGCGAAAAAATAATGGATAGATTCTTTATTGAATTATAGAAATTTTATCGTGATTGGTTTGTCTTTGAATCGGAGAAAATCATTCTTCGTGAATTATTCACCAACTATTTTTGTCACCATTAACTTTCAATACAATATCCTCCATGTAAAATCTGATATTTATAGCCGGTCAGCAAAGTATATATAATTTTCCTTTTTTCGGTTATTGAATATCTCCATGTTGTTGCAGAAAATTTTTTCCAGTACTTTAATATTTTGTTTTGTATTACTGCTTTTAACAATATACAGATCTGCACCCTCATTAAAGGTAGATTCCATATCTTCTTCATCAGGTGATGTGGAGTAGATGACTATGGGAATTTCTTTGTACAGGGAATTGTTTCTTATTTCCTTCAGACACTGATGACCCGACATTAACGGCATATTCAGATCCAGGAAAATAAGGTCAGGCAAAACAACTGATTCATCTTTTAAAATAGTAAGCACCTCTAACCCGTTTACCGCACGCATCAAAACTGATTCAGGCCTGCAGTGATTCAATGCACGTGCGAAAAGAAATATATAATCATCATCATCTTCAGCAATCAGAATGTTGAATGGCGTTACGTTACTTGTGGTTTCCATAAACAGGGAATAGAAATTATAAATTCTGAATTATAAATTAGAAATTATAAATTAGAATTCAGAATTTATAAATCTTCATCAGCCACTAACCCCTGGCCCCTAATCTCTAGCCCCTAATCCCTGGTCCCTGGTCCCTAATCCCTAACACCGCTACGCTTTAAAAGAAACCTCTTTGAAAGAAGAATTCGTTCTGATCTTCACCACACCAAGCAAACTGTTCTTTTTAGTGATCTTATACGTTCTTCCATCCACATCATATTCATGCACACCATCAGGCATACCATGTAAAACAATTTTAAAATGATTGTATGAGGCTTCAAAGCTTCCGGCAATTGTCTGGAAAATTTTTAATACACCACGACGATGTGTCACTACAAATTTCCTGATGTTGAACTGACCGTTCCTGTAACCATAATAATCTCCGGCATCCTCATATATATAACTCACCTGCACCGATTTTGTAAAGTAAACATGCAATATAAGCTCTTCAACAGGGAATTCACCAACATACTGCATCTTCGGGTAATTCGGAATTACACTTCCTTCTTTTATATATAAAGGCATCTTTTCAATAGGTGCTTCTGCTTCAATTTCACGTCCGCCATTTTCAAGGTCATCATTCCAGAAGTTATACCAGCGTCCTTTAGGGAGATAAACAAGACGTGTTTCAGCATCAGGTAAATGCACAGGACAAACCAGTATCTTATCACCAAACATATACTGATCGGTACGGTAAAGTGATTCTGTATCTTTCTGGTCAGTCATTACCAACGGCCGCACAACAGGCATTCCGTATTGTGATAATTGCCAGAAGGAAGTATATATATAAGGCAATAACTGATAACGAAGCTGTAAAAATTTTCGTGCAATGAATTCATATTTGGAACCATAACTCCACGGTTCCTGCGGTTCTGCACCTGGATCATTTCCTGCAGAGTGTGTACGGCAAAACGGATGAAATGCTGCCATCTGCAACCAACGCACATACAACTCACCATCAGGATTACCAATGAATCCTCCAACGTCACTTCCTGCAAATGCAATTCCCGACATACCTAAACGCTGAATCTGCATATTGGCAAGCCACATGTGTTCCCATGTTGCAATATTATCACCTGTCCATACAGATGAAAAACGTTGCGCACCGGAATAACAACTTCTTGTAATTACAAACGGACGGTTGGGATATAAAAATTTCTTAACTCCTTCAAATGTTGCACGTGTCATCTGCATACCATAAATGTTATGTGCTTTACGATGACTGCAAGGATGTCCATCATAATTATGACGCACATCTTCAGGGAATGTCCCTATTTCAAAAACTGCAGGTTCATTCATGTCATTCCATACACCACGCACACCCTGACGAACTAATTCTTCAAACAGTCCGCTCCACCATCTTCTTACATCAGGATGAGTGAAGTCAGGGAAGTTACAGGCACCAGGCCATACATCACCTTCCATAAATTCACCATCTGCACGCTTACAGAAATAATCATTCTTCACAGCTTCCTGATACACCCAGTAATCAGGATCCACTTTAATTCCGGGATCAATAATCACTACAGTTTTAAATCCTTTCTCTGCAAGATCTCCCAATAATTTTGTGGGTTTTGGAAATCCTTTTTTGCTCCATGTAAAACAACGGAAGCCTTCCATGTAATCAATGTCAAGATATATTACATCGCATGGAATTTTTCTTTCACGAAATTCATTTGCAATATCCCGTACTTGTTTCTCCGGAAAATAACTCCATTTACATTGATGATATCCTAATGCCCACATCGGTGGCATTTCAGGAGTTCCGGTTAGCCAGGCATATTGTTCACCAACATGCATCAGCTCCGGACCATAAATAAAATAATAATTCATTTCACCACCACGTGCCCAGAAACTGCATGCATCAAATTGCTCTTTTCCAAAATCAAAAATGGTACGGAAAGTATTATCGAAGAAAATACCATAACCAATGTCATGATGCAATCCCATGTAAAAGGGAATATTTTTATAGATAGGATCCTGATCTTTTTTGAAACCATAAGTATCAGCACCATAATTCTCAAAACGTTTTCCACGCAGATTTAATTCAGTTGGTTTGTCACCCATACCGAAGAAACATTCTCCATCCTGTATTTTCTTACTGCAGTAATTGATCTTACCACCTTTCTTTATATAATGCTGCCAGTGAAAACCGGTTTCATCTTCGCTGATTACAGTATACTGTCTGTCGAGAATTGTAATCTTGAGATTTTTTTTCTGAATCTGAATCACCAGATGTTCCGTCATGATATCAAACTTCAGCCTGTCTTCGTAAACAGAAAGATTCACGGCTTTTGGTTGAATACCTTCCACCATTGCATACGAAAAATCATTTTGAAATTTTCCATTTGGCGCATACCGGAAGCGGATGATCTTATCCGAAAAAAGTTTTACCTCTAATCGCGTATCGAGCGTATTGAAATAAAAAGTATGACCATCGGCCTGGTTCCACTGAAGAACTTCTGAAGGATAATACTTTTCTGAATATTTATCTTTTTTTATTTCCATAATTTGTCGCGACCTGAAGATTGGCAACGTGCGAAGCTATTTAAACTTTGCATTCCAATAGTGGTGTATCAGCGCGACTTTTACGTTTATATTCAGAATAGGTTGTTGAAAAACTCTGCATTATTCCACCACCATCCGTTCAGTAGCAATCCGCTCATTCTGAAACCTCAGAACAACAGTATATATTCCTGTTTTCAGAATGCTTCTGTTGATGTGGGTTTCCTTATCAGGCGCGGAAAGAGCATACACTGCACGACCCAGAAAATCATAAATAAGAAGTGTATATTCAGCAGTGTTACTTCCTTCCGGAATTGTTATAAAGGTGGATTGATTCCATGGATTTGGGCGAATCTGAATGGTATAAACAGGAGCCTGTGATAGCCTCGGACAATTATTTATAGTAACACTCTTAGTTAAGTATGCAGAGCTTGCACAAACATTCTGAGAACGTACT
>JBDTVD010000342.1:0-3941 GCA_040007375.1 Bacteroidota bacterium
TGAATGATTGTGCAGGCACTAATTCTGTAATCTTACCATCTTCAAATTTACTCATCGACACTTTATATATACCAGGCATTGCCACATAACCGGTCTCCGACTGTTCATAAGGATTGGTTGGATCAGGTGTAGTAAAATTTACCGGACCCGGAGCTGCATAACGGTAATTCCAGATGATGCGTTTCAATCCTTTCTTTGCTGCAGTCTTAATTTTACGAACCACCATTCCGTTTTCATCACTAACTGTAAATAATATATAGGGCTCTGGTTGTTCATCTTCCATTCTCAACGAATCTATGGAAGGATAATAAACCGGTTGCCCCAGTTTAATCTTTTCTTTTTCTGCATCCTGGCGTTTGTCTTTAATAGTTTTAATATCATTTTTCAGATAATAGGTAAACACTGCTGCAACTGCCGGATTTGGTGTAGTGAAAAAAGTTTCGCCCTGAAATCCTTTTAATGTTTCTCCATAATGGTGCGACTCATGAAACATCCACGAATCTTTTATCGGAAGTATCAGCGCTTCTTTAGTAAGATCATCTTTCTTTAAATTGCGCAAGGGTGTATAATCATCCAATATATAAAATCCTCTTCCGAAAGTTGCCAGCACAAGATCATTCTCTCTTTTCTGAATTGCAATATCACGTACAGCTATAGTTGGTAATCCTCCTTTCAATTGTGTCCAGTTAATTCCTCCGTCAATGGTAAAGTAAATGCCGAATTCTGTTCCTGCAAAAAGCAACTGAGGATTTATAGAATCTTCTGCAACAGAATAGGTGCTTCCTCTCTCCGGTAAATTACCTGTTATGGATGTCCATGAAATTCCTCCATCATTACTTTTATATATATAAGGATGAAAGTTTCCATAACGGTGATGATTGAATGTGGCATAGAAAACATTTTTATCAGTTTGTGAAGCGATGATCTGGTTTACATAAGTGCGTTCAGGAACACCGGCTATGTTATCTACTTTAATCCAGGTGTTACCACCATCTTTTGTAACCTGTATCAATCCATCATCAGTACCAACAACCAGATGATTCTCATCAAAATTACTTTCAGCAATAGCTACGAGTTGTCCATATATATCTGTTGAACCATTTTTGGAAATGGCATCCACACTCCACACTTTATCCATTATTGGTAATTTATTACGATCCAACTGGCGCGAAAGATCAGGACTGATTACCTTCCAGGTATTTCCACGATCATCAGAACGGAATAATTTATTCGCTCCTATATATAAACGGGTATGTAGATGTGAGGATATTAATAATGGTGCATCCCAGTTCCATCGTAATGCAGGATCATTTGCTGCTTCTACCGGACGTATATCAGTTATCTCACCACTCTTTCTGTCGTAACGCCCAACACCGCCATATTGCGACTCGGCATATATAATATCAGGATCGACCGGATCAACCTGCGATTCAAAACCATCGCCTTCCTGTGTAAAAAACCAATCGCCATTGGTGATTCCGTTTTTACTTGTTGTACGTGATGGTCCTCCTAAAGAATGATTATCCTGTGTTCCTCCATATATATTATAGAACGGATAGTCATTATCTGTTGCCACTTTATAAAACTGCGAGATGGGTAAATTCGGTTTAAACTGCCAGTTACTTCCGGCATCATAAGTTTCATATAAACCACCATCACAACCTGACAATAAATGTTGTGTATCATCAGGATCAATCCACAGTGCATGATTATCCACATGCTTGTTTTTTTCTCCAATCTTTTTAAATGATTTTCCTCCATCAACAGAAACGTTAATCCAGAAATCCATGTAATACACTTTATTTACATCTTTAGGATCACAGAATAACTCCTGGTAATAATTTCCTGATGTGGTATTGTCACACATCTTATCAAATGAAGCTCCTCTGTTTACAGAACGGAAAACACCACCTTTCTTTCCCTGTGCTTCAACTATTGCATATATATAATCAGGATTAACAGGAGAAATGGCAATTCCGATTCTTCCTTTATCACCTTCCGGCAAACCCTTTTTAAGTGTATCCCATGTTACACCACCATCTGTGCTTTTAAAGAGATTGGATTCCGGTCCTCCATTTACATAACCATACACCTGCCTGCGACGCTGATGTGACGTAGCATATAGTACATTGCTGTTGCGTGGATCAATATGTATTTCATTGAAACCGGTATTCTCACTTACTTTTAAAATCTGTTTCCAGGTTAATCCGCCATCTGTGGTTTTATATATACCTCTGTCGCCACCTGCACTCCACACCGGACCATATGCTGCTACATAAACAATATCAGAATTTTTAGAATCGATAGAAATCATTCCTGTATGTTCTGAATTTTTCAATCCCATATTCTTCCAACTCTTACCACCATCAATGGATTTATATATACCATCACCGTATGCAACACTTCTCTGGTTATTATTTTCTCCACTGCCAACCCACACCACATTGGAATTATTCGGATCCATACGTACACAACCGATAGAGTAGGAGCCTTCATTTTCAAAAACAGGATCGTAAGTAATACCTGCATTGGAAGTTTTCCATACACCACCTGATGCAGCAGCTACATAATACTCTTTATGATTGGCAGGATTCACAGCAAAGTCAACAATTCGTCCTGATGCAATGGCAGGACCAACACTACGGAAGTTTAATCCTTTAAAAGTTTCTGCTGACCAGCTATCGGTTTTCGTAGCAGTTGCATCTTTCTTTTTCTGAGCATCAGCAATTGTTGTAGTGATGATGATGAGACTGATTACGAATTGAAATCTCCATAATTTCAGCAGCGCATTTTTCATAGTGTTTTATATTTAGTTGGATGGCAGCAAATGTAACATTCATGTTGAATTACCGGATTTTCTTCGACCATATACTATATGTTCACGACACTATAAATAATTGCTCCGACAACCCGCATTTATGATGCAGCATTTGCGACCTTTGATGCGATGATTGACAGAAAGAAAGTATATGAGAAATGCATGCAGTATCTGAATGAACATATTCATGATCTGAATGACCGTTTAACAGAGATCAGACAATCGATGGAAGGAGAATCGAAAAGTTCTGCCGGTGATAAACATGAAACATCAAGAGCGATGTTGCACCTGGAGCAGGAAAAGCTGGGCAGCCAGTTGCAGGAAGCACTTCTGCAGCAGAATGCATTACAGCAATATGAACATGTTACCGATACCGGCACCGTAAAAAATGGTTCCTTAATGCATACTGATAAAGGATATATATACCTTACCGTTCCCCTGGGGAAGCTGCATGTTGGCGAAACAGATGTGATGGTAATTTCTCAAAGATCACCTCTGGGAATGCAGTTGCTGGGGAAAAAAGTGGGTGATCTGATAAAGCAACAGGCAATAAACTTCAAAATACTGGAGATCAGTTGAAGGGGTGAAGGAATTCAAATTCTTCCTGGTTCTTGTTTTTAAAAGACAAAAATTGTTATTTTCGCCATCCCTTACATTGGGCTTATAGCTCAGCTGGTTAGAGTAGCTGACTCATAATCAGTTGGTCCTTGGTTCGAGTCCAAGTTGGCCCACAGGGAAATTAGATGCCTTGTTAATCTTTTGATTAGCAGGGCATTTTTTGTTGGTAGCTAGTATCAAGACACAAGTATCAAGACAAAGTATCAAGACAGAAGTATCAAGACAGAAGTATCGAGACATAAGTATCAAGACAGAAGTATCAAGACTAACTGGTCAACTATTCTAGTGCGGGCATCCTGCTCGATCTTAAAAATCATTTTGGATTGATAAAACATAACTCAGGCATCCTGCCTGAATATTTATTGTCTGAATTAGGGTTCAGATTTTAATAATTTTCAGCGTAGTAAATTCCTTTGTGTTAACTATTTTTAACAGATGCAAGCCTGGTACTAATTTTTCTAAATTTATGGTATTGCAATTTTCATAAAGGGAGAAACGAGCGACT
>JBDTVD010000343.1:0-3936 GCA_040007375.1 Bacteroidota bacterium
ATGATTATCCAGGCAGAATCGGTGGATGCTGCAGGCAAAGCAATCCCTGCAGTAACTGTTAACTATGGAAATCTGATACAGACAGTTTTTAATTTCCTTGTTATTGCACTTGCCATTTTTGCTATTGTAGTGAAGCCTGTCAATAGAATGAAAAAAGCAGATGCAGCAGCTCCCTCAGCACCTCCTGCTCCAACAAAAGAAGAAGTATT
Organism: Bacteroidota bacterium; assembly: GCA_040007375.1. Taxonomy (GTDB): domain Bacteria; phylum Bacteroidota; class Bacteroidia; order AKYH767-A; family OLB10; genus JANOXC01. The sequence goes on from JBDTVD010000343.1 coordinate 210, forward strand.
ATTAACTGAAATCCGTGATCTTCTGAAAAAATAAAATAACCTATGAAATATATATATGCATTAATCATCTGTCTGTTTATCGGCAGTTCCTCTTATGCACAAACAGATACATCATGGGTAACGGGTGGTGTATTCACTTTAAATTTTAATCAGACAAGTCTTACCAACTGGGCTGCAGGTGGAGAAAATTCTATTGCAGGAAACTCATTGCTTAATGTATTTGCCAAGTATAAAAAAAACAGACTTGCATGGGATAACTCTCTTGATCTCGCTTATGGTTTACTGAAAGCAGGAGAAAAAGAATTCCGCAAGAGTGATGATAAAATTGATTTGTTGAGTAAACTCGGATATGATGCAAACGATAAGAATAAATGGTTCTATACCGTATTATTTAATTTCAAATCGCAGTTTACTAATAGTTATGAATATCCTACTGACACAACTAAAGTGTTGATTTCAAAATTTGCTGCTCCTGCATATATATTGCTTGCATTGGGTATGGACTTCAAACCAAATCCTGCTTTATCAGTTTTCATCTCGCCCATTACTATGAAAACAACGGTGGTAAGTGACCAGGATCTGGCTGATGCAGGTGCATTCGGTGTTGATCCTGCCGAGTTTGATGCAACAACAGGTGCAAAAACAAAAGATGGAGAAATGGTGCGCATGGAATATGGTGCATACATTAATGCAAAGTTCCAGAAAGATGTAATGACGAATGTAAACTTCCTTACCAAGCTGGATCTGTTCAGTAACTATGCTGATAATCCACAGAACATAGATGTGAACTGGGAAGTACTGATTGCAATGAAGATTAATAAATATCTGTCAGCAAGCATCAATACAAATCTTATTTATGATGACAATGTTACCATACAGGAATATGATGTGATCAACGGTTACAAAATTCCAAAATTTAATAGTGATGGAACAACAGTTGCCGGTCCGCGTGTACAGTTTAAAGAAGTGATCGGAGTCGGACTTTCAATGAAATTCTGATTTCGCAATTATTGATGATCTGATTTAACCGCAAAGATCGCAAAGGAAAAAACGCGGAGTACTGCAAAGGAAAATAACTCAGCGTTTCTCTGCGAAAAACTTTGCGATCTTCGCGGTAAATAGAGGATGACTTTTAAGAAGATAACTTACCAGTGAGCGGACTAACCATATATAGATCATCTGCAGGAAGTGGAAAAACCTATACACTCGTAAAAGAATATCTGCTCATTGCATTACAGTTCCCGCTGCAGTTCAGTCGTATTTTAGCCATTACATTTACCAATAAAGCTACTGCGGAAATGAAAAGCCGCATCATTACAGCATTGGATGATCTGGCTCACGACAGAAAAAAAACTCTTAAAGAAGAACTGCAACAGCAACTTCCTGCAACAATTGATGTAACGGAACAGGCGAAACTTGTATTGACAAATATCCTTCATCACTACAGCAATTTTTCCATCTCCACTATTGATAGTTTTTTTAATGAGATTGTAAAATCGCTGGCACATGAACTTCGTTTATCACTGCGTTTCGAAATTGAGCTGGATACTGATAAAATTCTTTCCACTGCACTGGATACATTACTTGCACAGGCAGGAAGTGATAAACAGCTTACAGAATGGCTGGAAGAATTTTTACTTTTCCAGATCGATAACGACAAAGGCTGGAGCATCAGGGATGGACTGATTAAAGTTGCCAGAAAATTGTTTGATGAGGAATATGATATTGCTTCCTTTCTTCCGGACACTAATCAGTTTAAAGAAATTATTTCCTCATTAAAAAAAATAAAATCTGCATTTGAAACAGACATGCATTCGTTTGGTGAATTGTTTTTAAATGCTCTTGCAAAAAGCAGTTACAGCATTGAAGATTTTTCCTATGGGAATAAAGGTGTAGGAGCTTACTTCAAAAAGATAGCTGATAAAAATAAAAGAGCCATTGAATACAAGCCAAATTCCTATGCAACCAATGCAATGGCTGATGCTGATAAATGGCTGACGAAACAAAAACAATCAGATAGTGTATTGAAGAATTTAATAGACTCTGAATTATTTCCCATTGCAACAGCTACAGCGGAATATCTCAATGAACATAAAAAATATTATTATTCAGCAGCAGAAGCATTAAAGAGGATATATATCATTGGAATACTTTCGCGATTAAACGAAGAAGTAAAAAAATATCGTGATGAATACAATGTGATCACATTAAATGATGCCAACAAAATTGTTCGTGATTCTGTTACATCATCTGATGCTCCGTTGATCTTCGAAAAAACAGGTTCTTTCTTTCAGCATTATTTAGTGGATGAATTCCAGGATACCAGCACTGTGCAGTGGAATAATATTCGTCCGCTTGTTTCAGAAGCATTGGCAAATAATAAATCTGCATTGCTTGTTGGTGATATTAAACAATCCATTTACAGATGGCGTGGTGGTAACATGGAACTATTGCATGCTGTTGCAGAAAAACAATTGTCAGCACAGCAACATACTATCTCAAGCAAAATACTTGATACAAATTTCCGCAGTACAAAAGAAATTATTGATTTCAATAACCGTTTTTTTTCTCTGGCTTCTGAATGGGTAATGAATAATTGTCCGGGAAACTTAACTATTGTGAAAGAAGCATATGCTGAACTGCAATTGCATCAGAAAGTGCCGGGAACAGCACCGGAAAATGGATATATAAAAATAGCATCGTACGAAAAAGGGGAAGGTGAAACATCAGATAGTGATCTGCACTGGAAAAAACGTTCGCTGGCTGATATGGTGATCACTATAAATAAGCTTTATGAAAAAGGATTCAGCGCAGGTGATATTACAATCCTTGTCCGTTCCAATTTCCAGGGTAATATGGTTGCCTCATTTCTATATGAAAACGGAATACAAAATATTATCTCTGCTGATTCATTACTTATACATACGGCACCACAGATTATTTTTCTGGTGAATTGTTTAACACTGCTCAGTAATCCGGATAACATCCTCATAAAAAAAGAAATGGAATGGTTTCTCTTTCTTCAGCAACATCCTGATGAAAAAATAAATCATTCTGTATTTACAACAGAAATTAAATCTTCAGAAATTACTCAGAAGATAACAGCATTCCTGAAAGAATTTGAATCAGCCTCTGTAATGCCTGTTGATGATCTTGTATCATTACTCATCCGTTATTTTCATCTCGACAAAAAACCGGATGCATATATACAACGCTTCCAGGATCTTGTTGCTGAATTCCGCGATAAAAATCCTGCAGATAAAAATTCTTTTTTAAAATGGTGGGAAGATGACAGTGCTGCATCCAACTGCAGTATCATCATGCCGGAATCACAATCTGCAATTCGCATTATGACAATTCACAAATCGAAAGGCCTGCAGTTTCCTGTTGTGATATTACCTTTTGCTGATTGGGATCTTATTCCTAAAGGAGGCGAAATACTCTGGGCACGACCTGAAAATATTGCTCCTTTCAATCAACTGGATTTCTGGCCTGTTTCTTCTTCGGAAAAACTGGAAGAAACCGTGTTCAGTGAGTCGTATGCAGAATCTATCAATAACAGTTACACAGATAATTTAAACCTGCTGTATGTTGCATTAACACGTGCGGTTAATCATTTATATATATCCATCATTAAAAAGGATGATGATGGAAAATCGAAATCAGTTTCATCATTAATTGCTGCTGTTGTTCAGGATATGAATATGCTGCAGGAAGAAAATTTTTA
>JBDTVD010000344.1:0-3932 GCA_040007375.1 Bacteroidota bacterium
GAGAAATAATTGAGCACGGTCCTGCTGCTGAATTACTGGAAAATCCGCAGCAGCCTTTAACAAAGGAATATGTAAAAGGTATTATCAGCTAAACAGAAGACGGAAGACAGAAGACAGAAGACGGAAGACAGAAGATAGAAGACGGAAGACAGAAGACAGAAGACAGAAGACGGAAGACGGAAGACAGAAGACGGAAGACAGAAGACAGAAGACAGAAGACGGAAGACGGAAATCAGAAATTAGAAATCGGAATTCAGCGCTGTACTTATAACTCCGAACTCGCTACTCCGAACTCCGAACTCCGAACTCCAAACTCACATCTCACATCTCACATCTCACAACTCACAACTCACAATTCCGAACTCACCGCTCACAACTTTCAATATATATACTTTGAAAAATTCATCCATAGTAATTGTCGGTGGCGGTTTTTGTGGTTTCATGACTGCCTATCATCTTTTAAAAAATACAGTAACACCATTAAATATTACGCTGATTAATTCCGGTTATGGTGTTGCAAAAGGAATTGCTTATGGTACAGGGTCTGAAAAATTTCTTTTGAATGTTCCTGCTGCAAAAATGAGTGCCATTCCATCGCAGCCTGATCAGTTTGTAAACTGGCTGCATCAGAAACATCCGTTCAACCTGGTAGACAAAGTAATTCTGGGAAAAATGTTTGTCCCACGACGTGAATATGGAAATTATCTTCAGTCATTATGTGATGAAATAAATCAGGATTCTTCGCATCATACATTTACTATTATAGATGATTTTGCGGATGACCTTATTACTGACAGCATAAACACTGTTGTATGTAAATCAGGAAAGAAAATACAGGCAGATATTGTTGTTCTTGCAACAGGAAATGAAACACCAGGCAATCCTCCTATTGAAGATGAATCTTTTTATAATTCACCATCCTATTTTAATAATCCCTGGAATGAAGATTCATTCCGCACAATTGATCCTGCAAAAAATGTATTGATTGTTGGTAATGGTCTTACAATGGTGGATACTGTTCTTGGTTTGCATGAACAACGTTGCACAGGAACAATCTATTCTCTTTCTCCACATGGATTTAATATATTACCACATCGACATGCAGGCTTGGTGTATACAAAACTGCTGGAGGAAATTGAGGAACCATTAACTCTCAACAGTCTTTTCACGCTGTTTAATAAACATGTCCGCATACTCCGTCATTTTGGTTTATCAGCAGAACCTATTGTTGATTCAGTTCGTCCGCTTGTGCAGGAGATCTGGAAGAAAATGAAAATTGAGGAGCGCAGAAGATTTCTCACACACATCAGGCATTTATGGGGAGTTGCACGTCATCGTCTGCCATTGCATATATATGATTTTATGCAGAATCTGCGTTTACAAAATAAGCTGATCGTTCAAAAAGGAAAGTTGTTATCCATTAAAGAATCTTCTGATGGAATAATGATTACTTATCTTGATGTAAAAACACAATCAAAAAATAATATTACTGTTGGCAGAGTAATTAACTGTACAGGACCATCTCTTGACATCAGCAAAAGCAGAAATCCTTTCATTAAAAACCTCGTAGAAAAAGGAATTCTATGTCCTGATGATTTACACCTTGGCATCAATACCGATCTTAATGGAAATATTATACAACGCAATGGTACTGTAAACCGTTCGTTATATACATTGGGAGGAAATCTTCGTGGTTTATTATGGGAATCAACTGCAGTGCCTGAGTTGAGAGTGCAGGCTGTTAATCTGGCCGGACTTATTGTACAGCAGTTACAAAGCACACTTGCAATTTCCTGAAATGGAGATATGATCCTTCTCATATTCGATTTATTTATTCGGTGTGATTAATTAAGTTTACCAAAAATCTGATCAGTAATACTGCGCCAATGAATTTTAAAGAAAGACTGAATACCATCAAATGTTTTGTTTTTGATGTTGATGGTGTTCTCACAAACGGGCAGTTGCTTGTAACACATGAAGGTCAGCAATTACGCATAATGAATATCAAAGATGGATATGCGTTACAGCTTGCGGTGAAAGAAGGTTATCATATTTTTATAATCAGTGGCGCATCTTCAGAAGGTGTTATTAAACGATTGAACGGACTTGGAATAAAAGATGTGTTCACCGGTGTGCCTGATAAAAAAGCGAAGCTGAATGAACTGATGGAGAAACATCTGCTTACTCCGGAGCAGGTTTTATATATGGGTGATGATATGCCTGATATAGAAGTAATGAAGTTATGCGGTATTGCATGTTGTCCTGCAGATGCTGTTCAGCAGGTAAAGAAGATCAGCATATATGTGTCTGAAAAAAAAGGTGGTGAAGGTTGTGCACGTGATGTAATTGAACAGGTGCTTGCATTACATGGAAAATGGAAATAATAATGAATGTGAGTTTTTCAAAATTAAATAGTACATCATCTTGAAATACCTTAAACTCATTCGTTTTCCAAACCTGTTAATTCTTGCAGCAGGTATGTATCTGCTGAGGTTGATGGTAGTGGAGCCGCTTTTAATAATGAGTCATCATGCACCGGTTGTTTCCGACTTTCACTTCCTTCTGATGGTTCTTTCAACCGTTTTTATTGCTGCAGGTGGTTACATCATCAACGATATTGAAGATGTGGAAACAGATCTTATTAATAAGCCATCGAAAGTAATAATAGGTAATTCCATTAGTAAAGATGCAGCTTGGAATATATATCTGCTCATCACCTTTACAGGAATATGTATTGGTTTTTATCTCACATTAATTGAAAAAATACGTTACGTTGCATACATTGAAATGGTTGCAGCAGGAATTTTGTATTTCTACAGTACAACGTATAAGAGAATGATACTGATCGGCAATATTCTCGTTGCTGCACTTTCTGCATTCAGTATTGCATTAGTATATCTTGTTGAACCTGAAGCAGCATCAATAGTTCCTCTAAAAATTCTTGCCAGTGCTTACGTTGCATTTGCATTTGTTGTGAGTTTCGCCCGTGAAATTATTAAAGACATTCAGGATATTAAAGGTGATAAAGAATCTGGCTGTAACACATTGCCAGTTGTTGCAGGTGTTGGCATCAGTAAGATACTGGTTTTCTGTTTAGTGCTGTTGGTTTTAGTTGCATTGATTGGTGTGCAGATAAGCAGCCACCAGTGGGATGCAAGAATTTCCTTTATATATGTGGTTCTGTTTATTCAAATTCCACTACTTTTGCTTTTAGTTTCCGTTGTGATTGCAAGTGATGAGGCTGATTTTGCACGTTGCTCATTTTTAACGAAAACAATAATGATTACAGGGATCCTGTCCATGCCAGTGTTTTACTATAGTTTCTGAAAGCCGAATTTTGATGATGAACGAATTAAAGAAGAAGTTTGAAGGTGTAAAGATTATCCTGGGATCGCAATCTCCACGAAGAGAAATGTTGCTGAAAACGCTGGATCTTCCATTTGAGGTAATTGCAAAAAATATTGATGAATCTTTTCCGGAAAATTTCAGACGTGAAGATATTGCCATGTTTGTAGCCCGTAAAAAGGCAATGAAATTTATGAAGGAAACATCTGATGGAAAAACATTGGTGATAACTGCTGATTCCATTGTTTGTCTGGATGAATTGATATTGGGTAAACCGAAAGATGCAAAGGATGCAGCACAGATGCTTCGTTTACTCTCTGGCAGAAAGCATCTGGTAATTACCGGAGTATGCATGATGACCAATAAAAAGTCAGCTTCCTTCTTCAGCAAAACAGATGTCTCCTTCAAAAAATTTACGGAAGATGAGATTACTTATTATATAGAGAATTTTAATCCAATTGATAAAGCCGGAGCTTATGGCATACAGGAATGGCTGGGGATGATTGGCATTGAATATATATTTGGATCTTACACAAATGTGATGGGACTACCTGTAAAAGAACTCTATGAACAGCTTATGCGCTTTT
>JBDTVD010000345.1:0-3918 GCA_040007375.1 Bacteroidota bacterium
TGCAACAGCTCCAACGGTATAGGTTACGTTATTCTGTGGTGAACAGGCAACTGCACTTCCACTGATAGCACCTGGTGTTGATGGATTTCCCCCGCCAGCAGTAGGAACAGTATATAAATTAGATGCTGAGCATCCCGTTGCATCATTAACAGTTACCGTATAATTACCTGCTGCAACACCGCTGATATCTTCAGTTGTAGCACCATTCGACCAGTTATATATATAAGGTGATGTTCCGTTTGAAACAGTGAGATTGATAGCTCCATTATTTACACCACAACTGGCAGCAGTAATATTCGATAGGAATTGAAACTGTGTAACGTTGATCAGAATACTATCAGATGCAGAACAGCCTTGAGCATCTGTTGCTGTTACAGTATAAGATGCATTTCCTGTTACAGCTGCAGATGGATTTGCAATGTTTGCATTTGATAGACCACCTGCAGGAGACCATGAATAAGAGGTAATGATATTTGGTGCAAGTGTAATTCTCCATTTATATAGAGAGCCCACATCAGCACCGGCAACATCCTGTATTTTTAATTGCCATGTTCCATTTGCAGTTCCTGTTAAATTACTGAATGATTGTTGCGGAAGAAAATTTCCTGTGAACGGAGCAACACCTGCGGCAATTGCATTTACTGCCGAAGAAGAAAATGTTGTTCCTACATAATTATCACCTGATCCGCCGTTGTTACCACTTAACACAATGGTTGATCCGTTTGGTGCAACAAGACTGATAACAAGATCTCCATCCCAGGTATGTATGAGACTGTCAATTATTACTGATGTAACTGCAGTTGCAACTGTTGCTCCACTGATATTTATACTGGAGAATACAGCAGGAGCAGGACTGTCTGGAATTGCAAGAGGTGTTGTATTAACTCCACTGTTTCCACCGGCTCCGTTTGTTGTTGCTGTTGCATTCAGATTTACAATTGCATTGTTACAGGTAGTGATGTCACTTCCTGCATTTACTGTAGGTGAATTATTTAAAATAACAATTACAGTTGGGGTTCCTGCACAACCATTTGCATCTGTAACTACACATTGATAGGATCCTGCATTAATTGCAGCAGCATTCGGAATAGTTGGATTAGCAATAGAAGATGTAAAACTATTTGGTCCTGTCCATGAATACGTAATTCCACCTGATGCAGATAACTGTAATGTATTTCCAACACAACTTCCTCCGGAAACAGCAGCTGTTGCAGCAGCATTCAACTGCAATCCGAAAACACCAACAGCATCCCATGCATTTTTAACTGCATATGCTTCCGGTGAGCAAACACCATACAGATCTGTTGCTGATTTCAATGCATAAAATCCTGCATCAGCATAATTGGAAGAACTGGTTAAATAAAAAGTATTGGTGCGATATGCAATTGCACGTGCTTTCGCAATTCCGATTGCAGTAACATTAAAATTAAAACCAACATCATTGGTTCCCGATCCTCCATTCACTAATAAATAATACCAGTAATTTAATACACCGGAATTATTATGCACACCACCATTATCTGCCGTTCCTGTATACCAGTTTGTTCCTAAGTATGTATCAGGATTACCTGCAAGATTCGGGTTATTCATAAAGCGTAATGCATCACCTGCAGTTCCGGGAGTATAACATTTACCACCAATGCGCCAGTCTGCAGTTACAGGATTCATATAAAAATCAATTGTCTTTCCGAATACATCACTGAAACCTTCATTCAATGCACCGGATTCATTACTATATATTAATCCGGAAGAATATTCTGTTACACCATGTGTTAATTCATGTCCGCATACATCCAGTTCTGTGAGAGGTGAAAAAGTTGCACCGTCACCATCACCATAAGTCATACGTGTTCCATCCCAGAATGCATTATTATAAGAAGCAGAATAATGTACATATGATAATAAAATCCCACCGGTATTATTGTAACTGTTCCGGCCATGAACATTTTTGTAATAATCGAAAGTTGTTGCGGCACCCCAGTGTGCATCCAGTGCAGCATGATCCTGGTTGGCTGTTGATGTCCATACATTATCAGCATCAGTAAAATCAACAGCTGCTGCATAATTAGTTCCGTTCAGCAGATTATAAGTCTGTACTCCACTTGCGCGTGTGTTATCACGCAGACGATAATTTCCAGGACTTACACTATCAGTAGTAAAAGTACGGGTACCATTATAAAATGTATTTCCTGATCCCGTAACTGCAACACCACATAAGCGGTTTTCTTTATGCATAACTTTTCCTGTTACTGCATTAATATATATAAACCATCTGCCGGAAGGTTCCATCGCACGTATTTCAAATTTCCAGCAGAGGGAAGTGATTTGTTCTTTTGAATATCCCAGTGAAGGTAGTATAACCAGTTCCCCATCAGGATACCATGTTTTTTTTCTTCCCTGAGTTATAAAATCTGCCTGCGCTTCTTCAGCAGCATCCTGCCATATATATTTTGTTGCATGAATATCCTGCAATGAAATATCCAAAGCCTGTTGTTCAGTGATTGAAGGGTTGGTAGTTGTTTTCAGATTGTGATAAAACTTTCCGTTGGCTGCAATCAGCGAACCTTTTGATTCATGCAATATATACTGACCTGTTTCCACAGGAATACCATTATAATATTGCTGTAACCGTCGATGCTGCATTCCGTTTTCATCAGATTCACTTTTAACTTCGGTAAATGCATCAGAATTTGTCATGGCAAGTGCGGTGCGTAATGCTTCAAACGATGAAGCTGCAGAACGGATACGTCCTTCACTAAACTGAACATAAGAAGGAGATCCTGTAACATAATCCGTTCGCACTTCAATTGCATCAGGATGAACAGAAGCTGCCTGTTGTCCACGCAGAACCTGTGAATATCCTGCTGTGGCAAGAAATAAAAGACATAATAAGTAACTGGTTTTTTTCATAATATATATAATGATTTGGTTTTTGTGTACTACTTGCAGCCCGAAAACTTTCTGAAAAACGTGCAAGTAAATATACTGTGTCCACTTCAATCACACAACCACCTTCTGAATTATCTTTATACAGAATTTTAAACAATGAAATACTACTATGGAATATAGAAAATTGGGCAACTCCGGACTTCAGATAAGTGCGCTTTCCTTCGGCACATGGCTTACTTTCGGCAAGCAGATCGGTGATGATACAGCTGATCAATTAATCACTTTAGCCTATGAGCAAGGCATTAATTTTTTTGATAACGCAGAAACCTATGCAAAAGGTAAAAGCGAAGAAGTGCTGGGTTCTTTACTTAAGAAGAAGAACTGGGCAAGAAGTTCTTATCTGGTATCATCGAAAGTGTTTTATGGATATGAAGATAATTTACCCAATCAGCGTGGTCTCAGCCGAAAGCATGTTATAGAAGGTTGTGATGCTGCATTGATGCGATTGCAACTGAGTTATCTTGATTTATTTTATTGTCATCGTCCTGATAAAAACACACCCATAGCAGAAACTGTTTTTGCAATGAATACACTTATTCAGCAAGGAAAGATTTTATATTGGGGGACAAGTGAATGGACGGCTGCAGAAATTGTGCAGGCTCATCTGGAAGCTGTTAAAAACAATTTAATTCCACCGGTGATGGAACAACCACAGTACAATCTTTTTTCGCGTGAGAAAATGGAGAAAGAATATATACATCTTTTCCAATACCAGGGAATCGGAACTACTATATGGTCACCATTAGCATCAGGATTATTATCTGGAAAATATAATGAGAGTGATCCGGGAAATACACGATTAAGTATGAAAGGAATGGAATGGCTCCGTGATAAACAACTGGTGAAAGATAAAATTGAAACAGTGAAGAAGCTGGTAACACTGGCGAAAGAAATTAATGTAACATTACCACAACTTTCTATTGCATGGTGTTTGAAAAATAAAAATGTGAGTTCTGTAATTCTTGGAGC
>JBDTVD010000346.1:0-3913 GCA_040007375.1 Bacteroidota bacterium
CATGAGGATATACTTTAAAAGTTAATGGATTGGCTCCTTTTACAATTGCTGTTTTGAAATAGATCTGTTTTCCATCCGTACCATAACATTTACCCAACACTTTAAAAGAAGATACATCAGCCCCTTTTAAAGGTTTATCGGCAAAGAAAATTGTTGCATGATCTTTTGTGTAATAAAACTCATCATTGAATTCATCATTCTCTTTAAAAACTTCAAATGTGGATGCATCTGCACCATTCAGTTTTTTTGTTTCTATATATACAGCATTTTTATCTTTTGAATACTCATGACCCAGCATTTTAAAAGTATTTCCATCCACTCCATCAATCTTTTTACCTGCAAAGAAAACAGAAGTTTTATCTTTTGAAAAAGGATATTCTAAAATTGCAAATGTTTCTCTGTTGCAGGGAATCACGCCGATATCATGATTTTTTTCTCCGGTATAATCATAGTAATAAATGTGAGTTGCATCCTTCGCATAATTGTTATCAGTGATCTCAAATGATTTTCCATCACTTCCTGCAATTGGTTTCTGATTTAAATATGCATGGGTATCATCCTTTGCAAAAAAAGTATTAATAGATTTTAAAGATGCAACATCTTTCACTTTAAAAGCAATTCCTTCGAAATATGCATTCTTACTGTCTTTTGCATAACCATATTCCAACGCTACGAACGATTCAGGATGAACATCTTCTAATTCATCAATTGTCTGGCGTTTTGTGAGATAATAATTCTGTCCTTCACGATATTCATCACAGTAATACACTTTGTTTTTGTCTTTTGCATAATGCTCATCGACAGCTTCAAAAGTGGCAACGTCTGCATATTGAAATGGATAATTTTTAAAGTATGCTGTTGTTGAGTCTTTCGCAAATGCATCATTTAATACTACAAATGATTTATCGGTAATTTCCTTTCCATCAAAATATATTTTACCATCTTTCTTTTTATATCCGGAGCCACACTTTGTAAAGGACATAATTCCGGTAAGAACCAACATTGTTTTAAATATCCATTTTATTAATTTAAACATAGTAACAGGGTTTCAATTGGTGATAAAGATATTATTTTCAACAAAATCTCCGCGCAAGGAATAGCAGCGTAAAACCCTGACTAAATTAAGAATGCAGAATTAAGAATTAAGAATTGCTTTATTTCATAAATATATTGAACATCTTAAATTAATTACAATTACTAGTTTATGCTTTGAGAAAATCATATCTCAGGCTTATTATCCTCCAAATAGCCACTGATAATGATACTAAAAACTTCACAATTGAGAATTAGATGGGACTTAAGGTAGATTTAACCTGGAACTTATAATCAGCCTGCTTAGCATTTGTTTTCTGTTTACTTTTGCCGTACTGTTTTCCAGTGGCATGTTTATTTAAAGGTACCCATCATATGCTCAATACTGTTGCCCTTCTTATTCCTGTTTTTTTACTGATTGTAGTTTTAGAATGGTATGTAAGCTATAAAAAGGAAAACAACAGGTATTCCTCTGCAAACACAATAATGAATTTAACTATTGGTGCAATTGACCAGGTGAGTTCGTTGTTATATCTGGTAATGCTTTATTTCGTGATGGAGTTTGTGTATGCACATTTCCGTTTGTTTGAAATGCAGAATAACTGGTTGCAATGGGTGCTTGCTTATATTGCTGTTGATTTTATTTCTTACTGGTATCATCGCTGGTCGCACCGTATTAATATCCTCTGGGCCGGCCATGTTACACATCATTCATCAGAGCTTTTTAATTTCTCCAATGGTTTCCGCACATCACTATTCCAGGGAATTAACAGGATAATTTTCTGGGCTGTTCTTCCTGTTTTTGGTTTTTCACCCTGGGTACTTGTAATCACTTTAAAAGTTTCCGGCATCTATGATTTTCTACTGCACACAGAATATATTCCTAAGTTAGGTTTCCTTGAAAAAATATTCATTACTCCTTCCGCACATCGTGTGCATCATGGAAAAAATGAACTATATATAGATAAAAATTACGGTTCTACATTCGTAATCTGGGATAAAATGTTTGGTACTTACCAGGAAGAAACAGAAAAAGTTGAATACGGAATTAAAAGTAATTATATTGATAATAATCCCTTAGCTGCTATTGGTCATCATTACCAGTATTTATGGAATGCCATGATTAGTGCAAAAAAATGGACTGATAAAGTTAAGGTCTGGATAATGCCACCGGAATGGAAACCGGAGAATGTTTATATAAAGCAAACTACTGTTGCAGAAACTGTTTTTCCTGTTTCGAATCAATTAAGACAGTATGCGTATTTCCAGATTTGTGTTTCTGCAGCAGGATTGATAACCATGCTTGTGTACAAGGAATTTTTAACCGTATGGGAGCTGATGCTTTTTTCCGGTATTGGAATTATCAGCATGATGAATGCAGCAAGGATCTGTAAAGAAAATATTAAGCAGGGTTTTGTAAGACGTGAATTTTACCGTTTATCCTGTGCTGTATTGTGTTCATTTGTTCTGTTATCCATTCATCCAAGATATTATATATGGCCGTTGATACTGTTCTTTTTAGTTTCTATGATTTTAATTTCAAGGAACAGTGTAACCGAACTGGTTGCTCAAAATGAAAGTAGCTCCGGACAACGAGATCGTTTTTCAGCATAAAAAATTCCCAGTTGTATTAACAGAGACTCAGGAAAAGGATTTGAGGAGAAATTAATCTGCTTTAATGAAACGTTTGTTAATAATGCCACCACCAATTAATAGTATTCTTAAATTGTAAACTCCGCTATCCGGATTTTTAATATTTACACTGCTGGTATTTCCTGTTTCTTTTTGTAAACACTTTCCTGTTGCATCACAAACTTCAATACTGTTTATTTCTTTTGCTGAACTTATAAATATGTTATCATGAGCAGGATTTGGATATATATAAGCACTGAAAATATATTTACATCAAAAAGCATTTTCCTTTATAAAGCTTTATATTTTACAATTAAACTGAATGATTAATAATTATGAAATGGATTTCTGCCCAACTGGATAAAATGACATTTCAAAGTATTATTTCAGGCTTTCAATAGATAACTTATGGTGTTGATGCGATGCCATATTATCTTCGACAGCAGTTATTGTTTCACTCAATATTTTGAAGAGCTATTATGGATAGAAGATTTTTTTTGAAGTCGGGCTGCGGATTATGCACTGTAGGAATTGTGGGAGCGGTTGCTTTCCTTCAAAGTTGCAAAAAGGATAATGCTTCCCCTGATCCGCAAGGACCGGATGTAAACTTTACACTGGATCTTACGCAATCTGCAAACGCTTCTTTAAATACTTCTGGTGGGTCTTTATCAACTCATGGTGTTGTGGTAGCAAATACTGGAAGCACTTTTATTGCTATTGCTGAACAATGTACACATCAGAATTGCAATATCGGTTATCATTCCAACACGAATAATTTTGTTTGTCCCTGTCATGGTGGAACCTATGATGTAAACGGAAATGTAGTATCCGGACCTCCTCCATCACCATTGAAAGTTTATAGTGTTGTTAAGAATGGTGATGTGTTGACTGTTTCAGGATAAAGTATCAAGACAAATATTGACGCAGGAAAGTTCTGCACTGTCAGGTGGAAACACCTGTTAGCACGACTAAAGGTTTCACGCTGAGATCGCTGTGGTGCAGAGGAACGCGGAGAGATTGATCTAAAAGTTATGATCTTTCTTTTTAAGGATGATTTTCAAAAATATTTCACGCGGGGATTGTTGAGGCGCAGAGGAACGCGGAGGAAAAACTATATATATCAGCAATCGTCAATGGTCAATCGTCATAAATATTCAGTATGAAAAGCCAGGAGAGGTATGTTCGTATGATACACCATTTTCTTTTCTAAACTTTTCTCGAACAACTGTTGAAAAGCTGACATCTTTTT
>JBDTVD010000347.1:0-3906 GCA_040007375.1 Bacteroidota bacterium
ATTTTTTCGAATTCTCAGTTAAAGATAACGGCATTGGTATTGATCAGGAATATCATGAAAAAATATTTGAAATGTTTCAGACACTTCGTGAGAAAAATGAAACAGAAAGCACAGGTATAGGACTTGCCATAGTTAAAAAAATCATTGAAGAACAGCATGGCACTATAAAAGTAAATTCAGTATTAGGTAATGGTGCAGAATTTATTTTTACATGGTCAGTAAATAAAATAATATAATATGAAAAAAAATACCATACTGCTTGTAGAAGATGATGAACTTGACGTAATCAGTGTAGAACGTTCTCTAAAAAAGCTGGATATTGAATACGAGCTATATACTGCTTTTAACGGGAAAGAGGCTCTCCATATGCTTACGGAACCTCATAAAAGTATCAAACCTGATGTTATCCTCCTTGATTTAAATATGCCTAAAATGAATGGAATTGAATTTTTAAAAGCAATTCGCAAAGATGATTTATTTAAAAATCTCAAAGTTTTTATAATGACCACTTCTGCCGAAATAATTGACAGGAACATAACTGAACAATTGGGCATTTCCGGATATATCATCAAACCTTTAAATCAGGATAATACTAAAAGAACTGATTCAATGGATGCATTTGTTCAATTTCATCTTCGAAAAATTTTAACGGGAACTGATAGTTTAGAATAAGATTTCCATAGCACAGGTCTTCAGTACAACATAAATTAAAAAAATTATACAATAAATGAAACTAACCCATCTATTCAATGAGTTTTTCGACAGTGAAAAATCGGGTGGTATACTGCTGATTGGTTGCACAGTACTTTCTCTTTTACTCGCCAACTCTTTTCTTCAGACCAACTATTTACAGTTATGGCATTTTGAAGTTGGTGGACACACATCTGCACATTGGATAAACGATGGATTGATGACTATTTTCTTTTTGTTGATCGGTCTGGAGCTGGAACGGGAAATATATATTGGTGAACTTTCCAGTTTGAAGAATGCATCATTGCCGGTTTTTGCAGCTCTTGGAGGAATGCTTGTTCCGGCAGGAATATTTTTATTATTCAACTTCGGATTGCCAACACAGGCAGGGGCAGGTATTCCAATGGCAACAGATATTGCTTTTGCAATAGGCATACTTTCACTTTTAGGCAATCGTGTTCCGGTATCACTAAAAATTATGCTTACTGCATTAGCAGTTATTGACGACTTAGGAGCCATCATTGTCATTGCAATTTTCTATACCACTTCATTAGCATTTACAAATTTGTTTTTATCAATAAGTATTTTCGGAGTGCTGCTATTATTAAACCGGATGAAAGTTCATAACCTAATTCCTTATTTCATTGGCGGTTTTGCCATGTGGTATTTTATGCAACAGTCAGGTGTACATCCAACCATCACAGGAGTACTGTTAGCATTTGCAATTCCATTTGGTGATGGTGAAGAAAAATCTCCTTCTTACAAATTACAACACTGGCTGCACAAACCCGTTGCCTTTTTTATTCTGCCATTATTTGCTTTGGCTAATACATGCATCACCATTAACAGTGATTGGCAAACAGGATTAACATATTCAAACAGCATTGGAATTATAGCAGGATTAATTATTGGCAAACCACTTGGTATTTTTCTTTTCAGTTTCATAGCAGTATCTCTTAAACTTTGTTCCTTGCCACAGGATTTAAACTGGAAACAGGTTCTTGGTGTCGGACTTTTAGGTGGAATAGGTTTTACCATGTCCATCTTTATTACACTTCTTGCGTTTGACAATCCGGAACAAATCACTCAATCAAAAATTGCCATCTTAATAGCATCGCTTGTAGCCGGAACAGTTGGATATATATGGCTTCGGACTACATTAAAAACAGAGTATGCTGAAAAGGGATAGATGAATGTAAATGATTATATATATACTACCAAATAAACTCAAACTGTATTAAGAATACTAAAAGTAGCATCTTGTTTCTCCACTGTAGCTGGAAGCTACCAAAAACAGGCAACGTAGCGAGACGCAACGCTGAGAGAAGGAAGTGAATGAATACTTTTTCTGTTTAAAGAAATTCAATCTGCATTAAGAAACTAAGCTTAGCATCCTGTTACGCTTTATTTTCAGGTAGCATTTGGTTACATTTGTTTTCTGCATCAAACAGAAGATAAATGGAAATAGAAATACTGCATCACAGCGACATAAATTTAATTTCCGAATTGCAACCCGCAGAATGGTATGACATCATGCCGACGATTGATTATTATACAAAAACTGATTTTTGTTTTCCTATTAAAATCACTATTGATAAAAAGATTGTAGGGATAGGAACAGCAATAATTCATAACGACATTGCATGGTTGGGTCATATTATTGTACATCCTGAAAACAGAAATCAAGGTATTGGAAAATTAATTACTCAAACACTGATAGACATTGTACAACTAAAAAATTGTGATACAATCTATCTTATAGCAACTGAGCTGGGAGAACCTGTTTACAAAAAATCGGGTTTTGAAACAGAAACCGAGTACTTGTTTTTTAAAGATATAAAAACAGTTGGAGCTTTTACAATTTTTAAAAATATTGTTGCATACACTGATAATTTCAGTAATCAGCTTTCCCATTTAGATAAACAGGTTTCTGGTGAAGACAGAATGTTTCACCTGGAACAACATCTTTCAGGTGGCTTTATATATTTGCAAGACGACATTGTCAAAGGATTTTATCTACCAACATTTGGTGAAGGGTTGATATCAGCAATTACAGATTCAGCAGGTTTAGAACTAATGAAGTTGCGATTGACAACAAAAGAAACTGCATCATTTCCGGTTGACAATGTAACTGCGACAGAATTTATGCATCAGAATAATTTCAAAGAATATAAAACCGCAAAACGAATGAGATTGGGCACGAAAAAAAACTGGAAACCCGCATATATATATAACAGGATTGGAGGGAATTTAGGATAATTCTTATATGCTACCTTTACTCCCATTATTAACTACAGATATTAATTTTAGAAAAGTATTGATAAATGCTTGACACAAACTTCCACCCATTTCCTGTATTAACAACTGATCGGTTGGTTTTAAGAGCCATTGAAACAACTGATGACAACGACATTTTTTTGCATCGTGCAGATGAGAAAGTAAACAAATACCTCGAAGGGTTCAGTCATGCTACTATTGAACAATCACAGGCACTCATCAGCAGAATACAAAACGAAATAATAAATGGTAAATCCATATTTTGGGTAATTAATCAAAAAGGCAACAATAAATTCATCGGAACAATTTGTCTGTGGAACATTTCCGTTGATGAAAATAAAGCAGAAGCTGGTTATACTCTTAATCCCCAATTTCACAAAATGGGATATATGAATGAAGCGTTGATAAAAGTTATTGACTTCGGGTTTAATAAAATGAAATTAAAAACAATTGATGCCTTCACACATAAAGATAATGAGAGCTCTACAAAACTTCTGCTACGAAATAAATTTAAACAGGCAACTCCAGCAAAGCCAGTTGAAGGTGATGAAGTTTACTTTTCTTTGAGTAAGGAAGAATAAATTATAGTATAGGTTTGTTGAAGAGTTAAATAGGCCGACTTCATTGTAGATGGAGCTACCAAAACAGTCAGCGTAGCAGGACGCTACGCTGAGAGAATAGAAAAAGAGAAGGCGGCTAGTTTTGAAATTTTTAATCATCGCCATCAAAACAATCAAACAAATCAACAATCTATTAATGCATAAAATCATAAACCGTATTTAAACCAATCGTTACAGGCAACTTGCTCCATACTTCAATTCCGTTGCGTGTATGAATAACGAGATAATAACTATTTCCAATAATACCGGATGCAGGCAGTTCAACATAACTATTTCCATTTGAAAATAGTATTGCTGATTGTTGCACAACTGAATTGAA
>JBDTVD010000348.1:0-3897 GCA_040007375.1 Bacteroidota bacterium
AGAATGAAATCCAGTTATGCAAAAAGAAATATTACAGTAAGAACTCATTATGCTGATGGTAGCAATGTTACAGATGGTCCTGCTGTGAGTGCAACGTATCCGTTAGGTTATTTCCGTGAAGACTATCAATACAATACAACATCTGCTTCAACACCTGATTACCTGGATGAACATAATGGAAGATTTTGTGTAACACCGGAATATCCAAATGGTATTTATGCTTATTTCAGTACGGTGGATGCCAATTGGAATTCTGCATATCCATATATAATAGGTCCTACCTTTTACGGAACAAAGACAGCAGCAAAAGTTACTTCCATCACAGAGACTGTTACCACTTATGTTGCTCCGACATACACTGTTTTAAATCTGCAGTTATATATAGAAGGAATGCTGACGAACGGAAGTATGAATCCATCGTTATTGAACTCCGGAAAATCAATCAATGCATTGTTGGCGGATACAATAACTGTTCAATTGCGACAGACAATTTCTCCTTATTCATTAGTGGAGAGTGTGAAAGGAATATTAAAAACTGATGGTACCTGTGTGCTGAATTTTTCTGCATCACGAACAGGAAATTCCTATTATATAACAATTAAGCAACGGAATGGTGTAGAGACCTGGAGTAAGAATCCGGTATCACTTGCTGCTTCCACCAGCTATAACTTAAAGCAATAAAAAGTAACGCACAAAATATTTATATATAAGAAAATCATTCTTCAGAACTATTTATCACTATCCAATAAAATGAAAAAAATCATCTTGTTATTAGTTACTTTATGGAGCAGCATCATGCTTCATGCACAAACAAATCCAGTTATTACTTCCTGGATTCCGAATACTACCGGAGTTATGGGTCGTCATTATGTAAGTGGAAATTCAACTCCTGTTAATGATAATGATTCGGCCAATGTGCAAACAGTTTTATACTCCACTAATTGGGTATATATAAGAACGAAAGGAATTCCGGGTTATGTAACAGGCCCTTTTTTAGATGGTAATCCTTCGATTGCTTCTAATCAGAATGCAATTTTTAAAGTTTCACAAAACCCTGTTCAGAATATGGGAACACCAACAAATACAACTGGTGGAAATATCGGATTGTTTATTAATGGTGTTGCATTGTTTGATTATCGTGATGGTGTTTCGTGGAGAAATGCAACGAATTCACTTGCCGGCGGGCCAATGGGTGGAATGGGAGATCAGGTTTGGAACAGGGATGCAATTGTTGCAGAGCGTGGAGGATTTGATTGTTCGAAAGGACATCCTGCAATGGGAAATTATCATCATCATCAAAACCCAAGTGCATTCAAACTTGATTTAAATGTAATTTCAACTGTTTGTAATTTATATGATGCTGATGGATTATATAGTATTGACAGCACACAACATTCGCCATTAATTGGTTTTGCATATGATGGTTTTCCAATTTATGGACCTTATGCTTATCAGAATATAAATGGAACAGGATCGATTGTGTTAATGAAATCCAGTTACAGTTTGCGCAGCATTACAACACGAACTACTTATGCAAATGGAAACACTGTTACTGCAGGACCACCTGTGAGTGTAACTTATCCCTTAGGTTATTTCCGTGAAGATTATCAGTACAACCCAACGTCAGTTTCAACACCTGATTATCTGGATGAGCATAACGGAAGATTTTGTGTAACACCGGAATATCCAAATGGCATCTACTGTTATTTTACAACGGTTGATACCAATTGGAATTCTTCCTATCCCTATGTTGTTGGTCCAACATTTTACGGAACAAAAACAGCAGTGAAAGTTACTTCAATTACAGAACCTGTTACTGTTTACGCACCGGTTGTTTCAGAGATAAATACTCCATCTTCTCCGGAAGATAAGGCTACCATTTTTGCAAGTGGTGCCGGAGATTTTATTGCTGTACAGTGGAATGAGCTGGCAAAGGATAATATATATATTGAGCTTTATGATATTACCGGAAAGCTTATTCAAAAGTCGATTATTTACCAGGGAAGCACCATCTCTTATCTTGATACAAGAATATTGTATAATGGAGAATATATAGTGAAGGTAATTGGTGCTGGAAAAATGATAAGTAAAAAAGTGATGTTAGTGAAATAGATATTTATTAAAGCATCATTGTGAAGAGATAACACTCTTCGCAATGATGCAGATTACTTTATTATTTCTCAGTGCAATTAAACATCCACTGTACACCATATTTATCGTTACAGCTTCCGAAATAACTGAAGTATACTCCGAGGTGTAAATCCTGTAATTCCATGGTCACATTTCCACCGGCAGAAAGAGCATCGAATAGTTTCTTTGTTTCCTGTCTTGTATCCGGTTCCAGATTTATAGAAATATTATTTCCGAATGTAATAGTAAAACCCATGGATTCCGGCGCATCAGTTCCCATCAAAAAATGTCCGCCTGTTATAGGTAATTCAACATGCATTACCAGTTTTTTGTCAGCATCAGAAAGTGGAGGCATTCCTTCCATTGCAGGAGCATCACCGAGGCGAACAATTCCCTCACCTCCGAACTCATTTCCGAAAACAGATTTGTAAAAATTAAATACTTCTTCCGTGCTGCGCGGAAAATTGAGATACGTGCTTGTTCTTGCCATTTTTTTGTTTTGAGTAGTGAGATTTTAGTTCGTTATTATTTTACTTCGGCATTTAACTTTTATTTTATGTTCGGAGAAAAATAAACTTCGATATTCGTTATTCCTGATTTCTCATTCTTCGTATTCATTTTTCATGAAGGAGAAGAACGTTATTCGCTTTTCACTTATTCAGATTATCAATATATAATTCCAGATTATCCAGATGTTGTTTTCCTCCTTCCAGAATCCTGAATTGTCTGTTGAGTTCTTCAATCACTTCTTCCGATTCAAAGATAGAACGAAGTGTTACCAGTGTTTTTCCTTCTGATTCTTCAAAAGTAGCATACACTTCAAAAGTTATTTTGCCATCAGGATCTGTGTGTTTATAATGCAGCAAAGAAGGTTTTTTTACTTCCAGAAATAATATCCTGTTTTCAAAATCCATTTCCGGGCCATGCATAGTAAATACCCATTCTTTGCCTGCACGAACATCAATAGAATGATGTGTTAATGTAAATCCTGCTGGTCCCCACCATTCTTTCACCTGTTCCGGATCTGTCCATGCATCCCATACCAGTTTGCAGGGTGCATTAACAAGGCGTGTATATATAAGTTGGTTTTTCTCCTGCCGGAATGAACTATTTTTTTCTGACATTTTTATTTATTTTTTGAACTTTTGATAAGTATTGATCAAGTGCATCCATTTTCAAATCCCAATCTTTCCGGTACTGCTCTACCCATGAAGAAACCTCCTGTAATTTTTCCAGCCGCACTTCACATATACGATCACGGCCAAGCTGTGTAATTGTTACAACTCCACATTCAGTCAGTACCTTGATATGCTTTGAAATTGCAGGCCTGCTGATGGCAAATTTTTCCGCAACAGCATTCAGATTCAGATTCTCCTTCGACAGCATATTAATTATCTCTCTCCTGGTAGGATCTGCAATTGCCTGGAAAACATCCCTTCTCATATTGGTTAAATCAGATTTACAATAAACACGCAGCAAATATATGTGTAACAAATTGGTTACGCAAATTTATTTTTAAAAAAAGGATGAAATGAATTATTTGTGCAGTCGTCTCTCCATATTTAGGCATCTGCTCCGGCATTAATGCGGAACAACAGGAAGGATTACGTGTTTAATCCTGCATTTTCGACTGATTATTTTACAATTGATTACGATAAAGTAATTCAGCACGAGGAAATGTACTTTTGTGAGAAGTAGTAACATAAAAAAATATATTGCTCTGCATAAAACCGATGTACATAGTGTAATAGTTCTATTTTGCAATAG
>JBDTVD010000349.1:0-3894 GCA_040007375.1 Bacteroidota bacterium
CCAGTAACCACTTAATTTTACAATATGATCCCTGAATCGAACTTCAAAAGAAACTTTCTTGCATGTCTTATTGTATGTATAGCAGCAAGCCAGGTTGGTTTTTCACAGGCCGTAATAAGCCTTGTTCCTTCCAACTATAACGGTTATAACATTAGCTGTTTTGGTAGTCATGACGGAACAATACATGTTTCGATTGATGTAGATGGTAATCCTCCATATACCTATCAATGGTCTAATAACGATTCAACTC
Organism: Bacteroidota bacterium; assembly: GCA_040007375.1. Lineage (GTDB taxonomy): Bacteria > Bacteroidota > Bacteroidia > AKYH767-A > OLB10 > JANOXC01. Next base: position 251 of record JBDTVD010000349.1, read on the forward strand.
AGGATATTACTAATCTGGCAGCAGGTTATTATCATGTAGTGGTTATTGATGCTAATGATTTTGCTACACATGCCGAAATAACATTGCAGGAGCCGGAAACATTTAAAAGTTTAACATTATCAAAGTATATTTTCGGAAATGGAAAGAATGTGAGTTGTCATTTTTGTTTTGATGGCAGCATTACAACAACTTTATCTGGAGGAGGAGTTACTCCATATAGTTATCAATGGTCGGATGGTGCTGTTACGAAAAACCGAACAGGCATTAATGCGGGTAATTACCAGGTAGTAGTAACAGATGCGAATGGATGTACTATATCTGCTGAAACATCTGTACTTGCACCTGACAGAGATGACTGGACAACAACAGGAAATACAGGAAGTACTGCAGGAACAAATTTTATCGGAACAACAGATTCAAAAGATGTAGTGTTTAAATCATACAATACGGAACAATTGAGGCTGAAATCAAATGGTGAAACAAAACTTTCGGGAATAGCAGGAACCGGTAACAGAATATTATTTATTGATCAGAACGGAATTGTTAAAGGGAAAAATATTTTACTGGATGTTACTCCTGCACCTGCCTGTACTGATCCGAATATTTTTGCGTTCCAGCAAAATCCAAATTACCCGTTAAGTGTCTATACTTGCTGGAACAAGGTTGGAATTGGAACTGATAATCCGCAAACTGACTTTCATGTTAAAGGAGATGCACGTTTCAGTTATTGGCAGGACCTTACTAAATATACAACTATGGGTCATGATGGGGCCAATGCTTTTATATATAACAGAGGTGCCGGTGCATTATTGATTAATTATGTAGATCCGGGAGATCAAAATCCTGTTCCTAAGGATGTAGCAATATGTGCAGGTGCTTCCGGCAATGTTACATTAGGAGGAAATAATTATCTGGCTCCTGACAATGGAAAGAAAGTGGGAATAGGAACAACGTCACCTTCTTCAAAACTGGATGTTTATGATAATTCATCCAACGCACAAATAAGAGTAACCAATTCGGGTAGTCAGCCATCTTCTGTATGGACACTCAATGCAGATTTGTCGTATGGTTTCGGAGTTGAAAAAAATACTCAGACAAATAAAACTGTTGGACATATATATGCAGATGCAGGAACTAACGGTGGCATTGGAACAAAACTTATGACGTTTACAAATGATGGTTTTATAGGCATAGGTACTGATGATCCGCAGGAAGCATTACAGATTGGTGACCGGTTTACCATTCATAATGGAGGCAATAAAGTGATTGGTTATAATTTCAGATGGGATAGCAACAGCAATGAAAATAAAAAACTGGTAAGTGATGAATCCAGTGCTATCTATTTTAATTATGATGGAAGCTTAAGTTTTCAGTCGGAAAATGATAATACTGCAGCTCCGGGAAGTATAATAACATGGAAGGATAATCTGCATATTGCAAGTGATGGAAAGGTGGGGGTTGGAATGGCACCCAATCAATATTTTACTCAGTATAGTGCAACTACAATTTTAGGAGTGAAAGGAACTATTAAATCAAATGGTTTATGGATTACTTCCGGATCTGATTTAAGCGTAAATGTTTCAAATTCCGAAATAACAAACATTGATGGTAGCCTTAATGGCTTTGCTACGGGAACAACATTATTAAATACTTTCTCCTTTGATCATTACGGAAATTTTGCATTGCCGGGATTGGCAGGTGATGAAGCACCTGCTAAAATATATTGTGATGCAAGGTACAATCCAAAGGGTGATTTTTCATCTATTGGCATCTGGGTAAAAACACTTAAAGAGGAAAGTATAAACTTAAAGTTGAATACACAAAATGAAGCAACAAAAGCTATTTCAATTAACCTGAACACAACTAATGACGGTACTGATGGAACAGAAAATTTCTGTGTATATGGAAATGGTGGAGTAAGGGCCAGGAATATAAAATTAACAAGCCAGATTCCTTTTCCTGATTATGTTTTTAATGAAAGTTTTACGCTGTTGCCTATTATGGATTTGAAGAATTATATTGAAAATAATAATCACCTGCCGGATGTACCCACAGCGGAGGAAGTTAAAAAAAATGGTTTGGATGTAGAAAAGCTTTTGATAACTGAAATGCAAAAAATAGAAGAACTCACATTATATATAATTGAATTAGAAAAAAAGATAAATAAACTTGAGGATGAAAATCATAAATAAGATTTTTGGATTTACTATTATTTCTTTACTCCTGGTCAGCTTCGGTTGCAAAAAATATGAGGAAGGACCTTTGATCAGTTTTAGAAGTAAGGATTCAAGAATAATAGGTTTTTGGGTATTGGAATATTTATATATAAATAATATTGATTCAACCGAAGCGGTTAAAACGCAAACATGCGATGGAGGACTTTTCTTTACAATTCCATCCAAGCATTATCATGAAGGCAACTGGGTGTCCGTAACTTATACATCAGGTTGCAGGGGCTGTTCAGGGTATTGGAGCCTGTCACATAATAAAAAAACATTATCTATAGAACACAGGACTACCGATTCTTGTTCCTTTAGAAGTATCGGACCTTATCTTGCAGCAAATGGAGTAGCATGGGAAATAAGAAGATTGACGAAGGATCAATTGTGGCTGGCCACTGAATATAACGGTCAGAATTGTTGGGCGCACTTTAAAAAAGAACAATTGCAATGAAAAGAATGGGCCATGCACCTATCTATATATTACTGTTTATTTTATTGATCCCATTACATGGATGTAAAAAATATGAGGAAGGACCTCTAATCAGTTTCAGAAGCAAGGATAAGAGACTAAACGGAATCTGGAGATTGGAGCATCTATACATAAATAATATTGATTCAATAACTGCTGTATCATCTCAGTATTGCAATGGTGATTTATATATATATTATCAATCCAAGCAGCATAATGAAGGACACTGGGAAACCGTTGTCGACTATCAGAATTGTAAAAAATGCTATGGATACTGGGGACTTTCTCATAACAAAAAAAACATATATATAGAACATATGATCAGTGATTCCTGTACTTTCAGAAGTGTCGGCCCTTATCTGGCTACAGATCATGATGAATGGGAAATCCGGAAATTAACTATGGACCAGCTTTGGCTTTCAACTGTGTATAAGGGTCAGAATTGCTGGATACATTTTAAAAGCATAAAAAAGCCTTGAAAGAAAATAATTTATATTCTGCTTGCGTTAAATCTATTTATTGTGCAACCCAAACTATTCCGAAGTTTAAATTTTTCATTATTTTTTTCCTTCTTCCTTATCTAAGCACTTTATCACTTAAAATATTTTAAAAAATCTTCTTTGTAATTCGGGGAAATTTCAATTTCTGTTTTATCACTCAGCATTACATACCTCCTGAATATTTTATTGTACTAATTGCTCAGGAAAACTATTCTTTAACCTTTGTTTTTTATAACTCCTGTAAGCATAATTAAGGATAGGATGATAAATGCAGGTGTAGCAAAATCTTTCCATCCTGAATCATTAGCGGTTGATGCATACACAGGTTGAAAATTATCATTCTCTTGCTGTTGGTCCTCCAGAGGTTCTATGTAACCGGTAGTGTCAGTTTGATTTGTATGTGTTGGCTGAATTGCTTTTCTCATTACAGGTTCAGAAGGAAGCTGGTAATTA
>JBDTVD010000350.1:0-3884 GCA_040007375.1 Bacteroidota bacterium
TAAGCAATTGCACAGGCATATGTGTAGGAAGGAACAATTACATACCATTTTGGAAATGAAAGACTGAGAGATGTTGCTGTTGCAAATGCTGTGGATGTGTGTCCGGATGGAAATGAAAATCCGTTGCCTTTAGCTTTCCTATATATAATGTCAGGATGATCGGTAAACGGACGTTCGCGACGAACACCTATTTTCAGGCATGAAGTAATAACTTCTGTTGTAAATATGGCAATTCCCGTTTGATAAGATTTTATTTTTAAATCATGATTTTTTGTGGCAGCACCAACAATAAATAGAGTTACAGGTGTTGCAATTGTTACAGGAAGATCTGTATCTGTAAAATGATTCCAGTTTCTGTCGGCTACTGTGCTTGGTGCACCATTTATTTTATCCAGTATGCGCAAATCCAAGTTCTGCGATTGCATCTGCTGAAAAGAAAGCAACATCATGCAAAAGGAAAGTAAAAATTTCATAGTTGATTTATAATTATAGTTGATGCATGTTTATGATACAATTTTCCGGAATGCATTCTGCAGATTCTACTTCTGCATTTCACCATGCAAATTAAGTATATTTAGTAAACCATAAATTACAAGACGCATTAATGATCAGCAATTGCTCCAATAGCAGCTTTCTTTTTATAGCGGATCATAAACACAATCGGTATACAAAACAAAATCAATATGGCAACCATAAAAAATCCATGATCGTAACTTACCAAAGCCTGTTGTTTAAACAGCATTCCTTCCATAGCCTGGTAAGCCAGTGTTTGTGCATCAGCTGCTGAGTAACCTTTAGACATATAATTCTGCGTTAATGCATTGATGCGATCACTGCTCACATTGCTGTAATCAGTAACATATCCCAACATGCTGCCACGTACTTCTGCATTTTTATGTGTGAGGAAAACATTGATGAGTGCGATACCAACTGCTCCACCTAACTGACGAATCATATTTGCAAGTCCTATTGCCTGCGCCATTTCTTTTCCACGCAAACCTGCAACAGCGAGTGATAATATCGGCGACATCATAAATGCCAGTCCGACTCCACGCAATACAAATGGGAAATAAAAATTATATTGATTCGAATCCGGAGATGAAAATGACATCATCAGCAAAAAGAAAAATGTTATTACAATACCGATGAGAATAATTGTCTTCGGATTTTTTCCCGCATTCAGCATCTTGCCAACGATTGGCATCGATACAGCAGTACACAATGCACTTGGTATCATAAACACACCTGTTTGTGTGGCTGTCCATCCTAATGATATCTGTGCAAACAACGGAAACATAAACACGGTTCCGAATAATAAAAATCCCAGCATGAAATTCATGATGCTTCCCATGGCAAGGTTGTAGTTTTTATATAGACGGATATTAACAGCAGGATAATCTATTCTTAATTCACGTCTTATAAAAGCAATTAATCCGGCAACAGCAAGTAAAGAAAAGAATATGATCTCTGAACTTTCGAACCAGTCTTTTGATGTTCCTTCTTCCAATACATATTGTATTGATCCTACTGCTGCAATTAAATATACAATTCCCCACCAATCAATCTTCCGTGGTTTATGTGCACCTTCTCTGTCGGTTACATAGCTCCATGAAAGTATAGCTGCTGTAATTCCGATTGGAATATTTACAAAAAATATCCAGTGCCAGGAAAAATTATCTGTTATATATCCTCCCAGTGTAGGACCGAATGTTGGTCCCATAATTATTCCCATTCCGAAAATTGCATTTGCAGTACTTATTTTTTCAGGAGGAAAGGCACCCACAATTATTGATTGTGCTGTGGATAATAATGCACCACCACCAATTCCCTGAACGAAACGCCAGAATACAAGCATCCATAAATTGGTAGATAGTCCACACATCAGTGATGCAAACGTGAAAAGAATAACGGATGCAGTGAAATAAATTTTTCTTCCGAACAAATCGGAAAGCATACTTGTGAGAGGAATAATTATTACGTTGGAAATTGCATATGCAGTAACAACCCATGCAATCTCTGTTGTAGTTGCACCGATGCTTCCACTTATTTCACGCAAAGAAACATTTACTACAGTTGTATCAATCAACTCCAGAACAGCGCAGGTAATTGCCGTCAGGATTAAAATCCATTTGACAGAACCTGTAGGATAAACTGTTTTATGTGCTGCTGCTTCCAATTATTTAACTTTTACTTCTACAAATGCACTTAATCCCGGATATAAATAACCAACATGATCTTTCGGAATATCTGTTAATTCAATACGTACGGGAACACGTTGAACAATCTTTACAAAATTTCCTGTTGCATTATCAGGGGGAAGCAAAGAGAATTTTGCACCAGTTGCACCAATGTATGAATCAACAGTTCCTTTTAGTTTAACATCAGGATAAGCATCAATTTTAATTTCTACTTCCTGTCCTGGTTTTATTTTTTTAACCTGTGTTTCTTTAAAGTTTGCAGTTACCCACAAATGTGAATTATCAATTGCAGAACAAAGTGGTTGCGCAATAGTAATATACTGACCTGCTTCAACTGAACGTCTGGTAATTAAACCTGTGCAGGGAGAAAGTATTACAGCATAACTTAATTGTGTTTGTGAAAGAATTAATTCTGCTTCACGTTGTTTAACCAGTGCTTCAGCAAGTGATATCTGCGCTCTCTGTGCTTCCGCCTGTGAATTTGCACCTGATGCCTGTGAGTTTGCAGATTTGAACTGACTCACTGCACTGTTGTATTGTGCCTGCATTACATCAAGCTCTGCTTTTGCTGCATCCAGTTGTGATTGTGTTGCTGCTTTTTCTGAAAACATATTTTCTGTTCTCTTATAATCAGCCTGCGATTTTGTTAATCGTGCCTGAGCGGAAACTACAAGTTGTTGTGCAGATGTTGTTGATTGCGATGATGCATTTGCATTTTGTGAAGAGGCACCTGCACTGCTTTTTACAGAAAGTAAATTAGCTTTCGAATTTTCCAGTGTAGCTTCTGCTTCTGCCACTTTTGTTTTTAAATCAAGGTCATCAATAATTATTAAAGTATCACCTTTTTGTACCTGCTGATTATCTTTAAATTTTATTGATTTTATATATCCGTAAACACTTGATTTTACCGGAATGATATCAGCATCCAGTTGTGCATTGTCAGTACTTTCGTATTTTGAATTTATAACGAAGTAAATACCAGTAATTATTACTACTACTGCTGCCACGCCAATGAGTATAGGCAGTTTACTTTTCTTTTTTGATGCAGAATTTTCAGTTGAATTTTCCATTTGATTTGACATGCGAAATTATTTTTTTAAAAGTTGGTAATTCCTTTTGTTGTATTGTATGAAGTGATAGCATTCATCAGTTTAATTTCATGCATTGTTTTATTTAATACAGCCTGCATCTCTGCATTGAGTTGTGTTAAATAATCAGTTGTTGTGATGATGCCGTTTTCCAGTTGTGATGATGCGGTTTTAGTGATGTTATGTCTTTTTTCAATAATTATTTTATCTTTTTCAATGATGTCGTTTAAAGAATTGATTTGTGCATCCTGTGTATATAAAGCCTGGTTCACATTAAATTCAAAAACATCTTTCTGAACATCAATCATTTTTTTTTCAATCTCAAGATTCTGTTTTTCATTGTTCAGTGTATATAAACTGCCAATGTTCCATTTCAGATTGATGGCTGCCTGGCCAAAAAAGCGCAGATCCTGGTTGAGGAAGTTCGGTCCGGGACGACCATAAGCACCTTCTGCACTGATGGTTAATTTTGGTAAAGCAAAACTGTTGTTTAATTTTCTGCGAGTGTCAATTAGTGCTTTCTGCGTTTCAAATAATTGTAATTCGGGACGTGATATTGCATCTCCTGAAGTAGTTCGTGCAACCGGTTGAGTGGAAA
>JBDTVD010000351.1:0-3880 GCA_040007375.1 Bacteroidota bacterium
CGTATGATGCATCTCCATTAATTCCACCTGTTGTTTCTTATTCAGGCAATCACGAAAATACAATGGCTAAAAACAATAACATCAAGGAAAAAATCAATGAGATCAAAGACCTTGCTGCTGATAAAATTAACACCGTTACCGGAGAGGAAATATTATATAGTCAGGAAACAATTGAAAATCCGATGGCTGATAAAATTCCTGTTAAAAGCCGTTTATTAAAATTTGTTGCATGGGCCGTAGGAAAAATAAGTAATGAAAAAATAAAAATGGAAACAACACTTGATCAATCAGGAAATATTGCAGCCTACCAGGTAAGTGCAGGAAAATTAAAATATATAAAGGACTTTTAATTAATATATATCAGTTGTAACTTATCCATGACTCGTGCCGTCATACTATCAACAACAATATAAGAGTAAAATAAATGAAGAAGAAATTATTTGCTATTACCGTATTAATGATTCTTGGAAGAACAATGTTAATATACGGACAGGAATCTGAAACACGACAGCTGGAGGATTTTAATAAGATAATCATTAGCGGAAACTCCAAAGTATACCTCACGCAGGCAGCTACCCAGGAAGTTCGTGTAGAAACAAAAAACAAATTGAATGAGGTACAAACCAATGTAAGTGATCACACACTTCACATTGACGGAAAGCCATCTTCCATATATATAAATATTCCGGAACTTGAAGAAGTCACGATTTCCGGTTATGGCGAAATTCATTCAAAAACTTTTTTTAAAATCGAAACGCTGCATCTTGAAATTTCCGGAAATGGAAAGATTATTTTACCTGTTGAAGTTAATAACCTGAACATTGACATAACTGGTTTTGGGAAACTACGCTTGTCAGGAACCGCAAACTCCGTTCAGTTATCAGTAAGTGGAAACGGAACCATTGATGCAGAAAAATTAAAGTCTGTAAATAGTGATATCGACATCAGTGGAGTTGCAAAAGTTTCTATTGATGTTACTGAGAATCTTAATATGAATGTCAGCGGCGTTGGTTCTGTTTATTATGTTAACGAACCAAAATCAATAACCCGTAATGTAAGTGGTATTGGCAAATATGGAATGCTTAAAAAAGAAGAAAACGACACTACTACTGTACAGTTGGGAACAAAAAGAATAGTGATCATCGGTGGTGAAGAAAAAACGGTAGATGCTGATGAGGAAGATAACGTGGATGTTAATATTGACATTGACAATAATACTCATTCAAAAAAACCACAAAAAGCCAGATCACACTGGGCGGGAATTGATGTTGGTTTTAATGGCTATTTTTCTGATAAAACAAGTACTGATCTTCCTAAAGGTTACGACTTCCTTGAGCTTAGTTCCGGTAAATCAGTTTCGATTGGTGTCAACATCTGGAAATTCGATATTCCGCTTTATCAACGATATATTATTCTTACAACAGGAATCGGATTAACATTAAACAACTACAGATTCCGCTCGGATAAAACTTTGATTTCCGACACTAACATGGTAGTGGCCGGTTTCGATTACAACGATAACGGAGAAGCAATTGGATATAATAAAAATAAACTTGCAGTAAGTTATGTAACTGCTCCGGTACTCCTGCAATTCAATACACATTCAAAACTTAAAAAGTCATTTCATTTTGCTACTGGAATGCTGTTCTCCTATAAATACAACTCCCATCTCAAACTTGTTTATGATGAAAACGGAGATAAGCAAAAAACAAAACGAAGGGATGAATTTAATATTGAGCCTTTCCGCTATGATGCAACTATCCGCATTGGTTACAGAAATTATACTTTGTTTGGTACTTATGCTATGAGTACTCTGTTTAAAGACAAACGCGGACCTTCATTGCATCCATTTACAGCCGGAATCCAGTTAGCAGGTTGGTAAGTTAATTCAATATCAGGTTATATCAGGTGAAAGACGGCTCTGTAAAGCCGTCTTTCTTTTTTATATTTTTGCTTCCCGGCTTTTTGCCCGATATTATATATAGCAACAGACTTTATCATTTATGAAAGAAAAGATCAGACTACTGGATGAGAAAATTGCCGAAGCAATGCTTGGTGGTGGAGAGAAAAGAATAGCAGCACAGCATAAAAAAGGCAAGCTTACAGCCCGTGAACGGCTTACTCTTCTTCTGGATGAAGGTACCTTCGAAGAAATCGGAATGATGGTGACGCACCGCTCATCAGATTTCGGAATGGAAAATGAAAAATATCTCAGTGATGGTGTGGTTACAGGATACGGTTATATCAATGGTCGTATGGTGTATGTTTTTTCGCAGGACTTTACTGTTTTCGGTGGTTCACTGTCAGAAACACATGCAGAAAAAATTTGCAAGGTGATGGATCTTGCAATGCAAAATGGTGCTCCGGTAATTGGCCTGAATGATTCCGGCGGTGCAAGAATTCAGGAAGGAGTAGTTTCTTTAGGAGGATATGCTGATATTTTTTACCGTAATGTTATGGCATCAGGTGTTATTCCACAGATAAGTGCAGTGATGGGACCATGTGCAGGTGGTGCAGTTTATTCTCCAGCCATGACAGATTTTATTCTGATGGTGGAAAACACCAGTTACATGTTTGTTACCGGTCCGAATGTGGTAAAGACAGTAACTCATGAAGAAGTTACAAGTGAAGAATTAGGAGGTGCACAAACGCATAGTTCAAAGTCAGGTGTAACACATTTTGCATGTGCCAATGAAGTGGAATGCATTCAATATATAAAGCGCCTGCTAAGTTTTATGCCGTCTAATTGCGAAGAAACAACACCACGAAAAAATTATACAGGTGGAGTGGAAACACGTCCTAAACTGAATACAATCATTCCTGAAAATCCTAATCAGCCTTATGATATCAGAGATATAATTAATGAAGTGATTGATGATACTGATGCATTCTTTGAAACACATAAAAATTTTGCAGAAAATATAGTAACAGGTTTTGCAAGACTTGCCGGAAGAAGTATTGGTATTGTTGCAAATCAACCGGCATTTCTTGCAGGTGTTCTTGATATTCATTCATCTGTTAAAGCAGCACGCTTTGTACGTTTTTGTGATTGCTTTAATATTCCATTACTTGTTTTTGAAGATGTGCCTGGTTTTCTTCCCGGAACTGATCAGGAGTGGAATGGCATTATAACAAATGGTGCAAAATTGTTATTTGCATTCAGTGAAGCAACTGTTCCACGCATAACAGTAATTACCCGCAAAGCTTACGGTGGTGCATATGATGTAATGAACAGTAAACATATTGGTGCCGATATGAATTATGCATGGCCTTCTGCAGAAATTGCTGTGATGGGAGCTAAAGGTGCTGCAGAAATTATTTTCAAAAATGAAATCAGTGCATCGAAAGATCCTGCTGCTAAATTGAAAGAGAAAGAACTGGAGTATACTTCTATTTTTGCAAATCCTTATCGCGCAGCAGAAAGAGGTTATGTTGATGAAGTGATAAAACCGGAGCAGACAAGAGAGAAACTTATTAAAGCATTTGCCATGCTGGAAAATAAAGTGGCAAAACTACCGAAGAAAAAACATGGTAATATTCCTTTGTAGTTGTGAGTAGTGAGTAGTGAGTTCGTAGTAAAATCGTAAATCATCAAGGTGGTGGAATCTCCGTATTGCGACGTTCTTTTAATTCAATTTTAAAATAGCGTTCTTCATTCCTGTTAACAACAATTGTTGCATAAGGATCTGTCAGCCATTTTTTTTCTCCATCACCTCTTCCCTGTTCAATTGCTGTTGAAAGTGTTTTGTTTTTCTCGTTGTTTATATATATATAATAGGTTCCTTCACGTAAACAAACAGCAAAATTACCGGAACTGTCAGTATGAATAACATATAATTCTTTTGAATAATAATTCTTCTTAATGTAGATTTTTTTTTCT
>JBDTVD010000352.1:0-3878 GCA_040007375.1 Bacteroidota bacterium
GTACTTAATCCATTCGAATGTGAATCGAGATAAGGAGTATCAATCTGAAATATATCACCCGTGAAAATTATTTTTGTTCCTTCACCTGCACGTGTAATAATTGTTTTCACTTCATGAGGAGTAAGATTCTGCGCTTCATCAATTATAAAACAGATGTTGGATAAACTTCTTCCTCTTATGTATGCAAGTGGTGTGATATGTAATTTCTCATTGTCAACCATGTCGTTTATTTTCTGAAATTCTTTATCAGTTTCTTTAAACTGGCTCTGTATAAATTTCAGATTATCCCACAATGGTTCCATGTAAGGATTGATTTTCGACTTAATATCTCCTGGCAAATAACCGATATCTTTATTACTCAGAGGAACAATCGGTCGTGCTAAAAAAATCTGTCTGTATTTACTTTTTTGTTCCATTGCAGATGCCAGTGCAAGCAATGTTTTTCCTGTACCTGCCACGCCAAGAATTGTTGTAAGTAATACATTCGGATTTAATACTGCATGTATCGCAAATGCCTGCTCTGCATTACGCGGACGGATTCCATAAGCTCCTTCTTTATTTACTTTTTCAATGCGTTCTGTTTGCGGATTATAAAATGCCAGGCAGGAAGAAGATTCTACTTTATTCTTTAAGATGAAATAATGATTCGGCATGGGAACTTCTTTCACTATATCTTTCCAGTTGCACCAGCCATCCTGGTAAATTTTATCAATGGCTTTACGTGTTACATTTTCTATCAGGCTCTTTCCTTTATATAATTCATCAATGTCTTTTACTTTACCGGTAAGATAATCTTCAGCCAGCAGCTTCAGTGATTTTGCTTTCAGCCGCAGATTAACATCTTTTGAAACAAGCACTACTTTACGTCCCGGATTTTCGCCCTGAACTGCAAGTGCTGCATTTATGATCCGGTGATCTGCTTTCTTCTCGCCAAAAATTTCCTGGGCATCCAAACTCTTGTGCTTTTCATTCATCAGCACTCTGAATTTTCCTTTGGTAGGTCCGTTCAGCGGAATCCAGTCCTGTAATGAAAAACTTCCCGATAATTTATCAATGCTCCGGATAAACTCACGCGCTTCAAAATTGATAACATCATTTCCCTTCTTAAACCGGTCAATCTCTTCCAGAACGGTGATGGGAATAGCTACATCATGTTCTTTGAAATTAAATATGGCATTGTGATCAAATAATATTGCTGAGGTATCCAGCACGAAGATTTTCTTGTCTTTGTCTTTAACATTTTTAGCCATAGTATGTTGATTTGCTTCATCACGTTGGTCCGCCAAGCGGGTTAAAACAAATATATGAGCATGCGAAAGCGCCACAAATCGCGTTCAGATTATTAATTTACACGAAGATGTTAATAACTGACTGCACTAATCTTCACTGTTATTTACGCTTCATCAGCCTCATAACATTCTAATTCATTAATTTCGCATCGTCTTAAAATGATAAAATTTCTTTCGCCCGCATTCCTTTTTGCTCTCCTGCTGATTGCGATTCCCGTCATTGTTCATCTTTTTAATTTCCGCAGGTTTAAAAAAGTTGCCTTTACTAATGTCCGTTTTCTCAAGGAACTCAAGCAGGAAACTACCAGTAAGTCAAAGCTGAAGCATCTTCTCGTTTTACTCTCAAGGATCCTGGCCGTTGCCTTCCTGGTATTTGCTTTCGCCCGACCTGTTCTTCCTTCCACAATTCTGAATACAACAACTCATGCAGATGCAGTAAGTATTTACATTGATAACACTTTTACTATGGAAGCAGTGCGGAAGGATGGAACATTGCTGGAGGTTGCGCAGAAGAAAGCAAAGGAAATTGCAGCAGCTTACCCACCATCAACACGCTTTCAGTTGCTTACCGCTGATTTTGATCCTGTGCATCAGCGTATGTTAAGCAGGGAGGAATTTATTGATATGGCCGACCAGGTGAAGGTTACCGGCGATACCCGCTCATTGAGTGATATTCTCCGTCGTCAGCATGAAGCACTGATACGTGTTCAGCAGCAAGGTGGCATTCATTATATATTATCCGATTTTCAGGCAAATATGTATGATGGTAAAATGTGGAATGATACAAATGAGCAGATTACTTTTATTCCCATTCAGGCAACTCTCTTTTCTAATATATATATTGATTCCTGCTGGTTAAGCAGTCCGGCTTTCCAGTTAAACCAGCCTGCTGAATTATTTTTCCGGATTGTAAATGATGGAAGTGAGGCAGCAGAAAATATTCCGGTAAAGGTGAATGTCGATGGACAGGTAAAAGCGGTTACTACTGTTGCTGCAGATGCAGGAAAGTCAATTGTAACAAGTGTGAATTTTACTATTACGCAGCCAGGATGGCATACAGGTGAGGTATCTATAACCGATCATCCTGTTACTTTTGATGATATATATTATTTTTCTTTTGAAGTGAAGGAATCTGTAAATGTGATTGCATTGAATGGTCATGGTACTTCTCCATATCTTCAGGCACTTTACGGGAATAACAGTTTTGTTAAATTTTCAAATACCAATTATACTCAGGTTGATTACCGTTCCTTATCACAAAATCAATTACTGATTCTGAATGAACTCCCGCAGATATCATCAGGTCTTGCAGATGAGATTCATAAATATCTTTCATCAGGTGGTCATGTATTAATGTTTCCTGACAGTGCTGCAGATATTACTTCCTATAATAGTTTCTTTAACACAGTGGATGCTGATGTTTTTACAGGAATTAATTCCAGCACTGATAAGGTAACCCGCCTTGATCGTAGCAATGAATTGTTTGCAGATGTATTTCAGCAGAATGCAAGGCAGGATGGTTCGGTTGATTATCCGCTTGCATTAAAACATTTTGATGTAGCGTCAGGAAATTCAAGCAATCGTGAAATGCTGATGGAGCTGCAGAGCAATGCACCGTTTCTGTCACAGTACAATGTTGGTAAAGGATCACTATATATATTCACTGTTCCGCTAAGTGGTGGCTTCAGCAATCTTGCACATCATGCTGTTTTTGTTCCTGCACTTTATAAAATGGCATTGTTAAGTCTTAAAGGTCATGAACTGGCATTTACATCAGGTCGTGATGTGTCTATTACTTTAAAAGGGAATACAAGTGTAGCTGAAGGTAATTTCAGGATTGTTAATACAGTTACAAAAAATGAAATGATACCTCAGTCGAGAGTTACCTCTTCAGGACTTGACATTGGGTTTAACAATATCATAAAAGAGGCAGGACATTATGCTTTGAATGCTGATGGAAAATTAATTTCTATGTTGTCCTTCAATTACAATCGCGCAGAATCAAATATGCGGCTGATGAATGAGGAACAAATGGAACTAATGATGAAGGATAATCATATCAATAATTACAGTACTATAAATGCATCTGTTCCTGATCTTACAAAAAAACTGAAACAATTAACTGATGGCGTTTCGCTGTGGAAATACTGCATCGTACTGGTTTTGCTATTTCTTCTTGTGGAAACGCTGTTGCTCAGATTCTGGAAAACATGAACTTACTTCTGAAATCCGTAAAACTGATCAGTGACGGTCATCCGTATCACAACCAAAACTGCGATATATATATTGAAGATGGTATATATAAAAAGATCGGCAGTTCTCTTTCTGTTTCTGATTATCCTGCGGGAACTGCAACTTTTGAAAAACCAGGATTAATGATTTCTATCGGCTGGCTGGATATGCGTTGCCGTTTTGGTGAACCTGGTGATGAACAGCAGGAAACAATTATCTCCGGATTAAATGCTGCTGCAGCAGGTGGATTTACCGGTGTTGTAGTAATGCCATCCACGCAACCCCCTGCATACACACGCTCAGCAGTTGAATATATAAAGTCTGCAGGAAGAAATCATATTACAGATATATTTCCTG
>JBDTVD010000353.1:0-3878 GCA_040007375.1 Bacteroidota bacterium
AGAAACACATATTTATTTATTAAGTGGATATTTTTCCTTATAAACATACGATAAATTATTATTCTATTGAAGACCTGCTTTTTAAAATTAAATTTTTCCTTTATTTTTGAAACTTGTAATTTATATTATAACATCAATGAGAAAACTACTTTTAATTATCACTTTTATATTTTTCAATCTGTATTATGCATTTGCTCAGTATGAAATTAATTATCCATCATGGTATCCTGCAACAACGTTTAAAAACCTGTATATGGTTTGTGGTGATACCAATGATATATATGCTAAAGAAGTAATTGAAATTGTGAGGCAGAACTGGAAAGTCACTCCTGTGATATTGCTACCTCCTTCAATAAAAGTTACTGATAATTTACTGCTGAAGGGTAATCTGTTTTTAAGTGTTACTTCTTACAGTAAAACACTTACAAAAGGAAGCGGTGATCTGGTTTCTGCCAACGATTATTTTCATCTTGATGTATGGACAGTGAAAGATGTTTATAAAGAAGGAAAGGAATTTGGTGATTATGGATTTATTATCGGTAGTGCTGAATTATATAACAAGACCATTGGTATGGGTGTTATTTCCCGATCCAGTGGTGAAGATTTCACCTCCATACTTTTTCAAAATGATTTTTTAAATGGAATGAAAGGAAATATTAAAAATATAATTCAGTTTTTTAATAGTGAGATCCCTAAAGGAAATGATTTAAAGTTGCTGCAGGATCATACACCAACTGCTGAAATTGCAAATCTTAAAAATGATACTTTGTACGTACCCAACTATTGGTATGGAGCAGAAGGAACGATGATAGAAAAGGAAAAACCCGGTTCGTCAGATTATGTGAGAACAGAAAAATACATTGCTAAAATGATTGCTTCCTATCCTTATAAAGTAAAACTCTTAACAAGAACGGAAATGAACCACCTCATTCTAAATGCTGATAAGAATATATATTATGTCAATTACATCCAGAGCTCTGCTGATAAAATTGTAAGTGTTACAAATGGTTTTACCGGAGCAGTTGTTTATTCAGTAGTAAACCGCAAATCATACCGTATAAAAGATAGTGACCTGGAGAATATTGGAAAAGCGGTGACTGATTCATTTAAGTGATTAGGTGATTAAATGATTAGGTGACTAAGTGACTAGGTGACTAGGTGACTAAGTTCATTTGCTTTGCATTGAAGTATTAATCAATCCAGAAATAATATGTCTTGATACTTCTGTCTTGATACTTATGTCTTGATACTTCTGTCTTGATACTTTTATAGATTATATCTTTGGGAAACTGAACTTTTTTCCCGTATAAAACTAACTTTGCCATCTTCAAAATCTATGACAGAGTTACTTCAGAACTGCCCGGTTTGCCAGGCAACAGCGTTCACAGCATTTCTTGAATGCACAGATTACACGGTTTCAAAAGAACGGTTTAAGTTACAGACGTGCAGTGCATGTGGCTTCGTATTTACCAATCCACGTCCTGATGCTGCTTCTATTGGTGCTTATTATAAATCGGAGGATTATATTTCTCACACCAATTCGAAAAAAGGTCTTTTCAATAAAGTTTATCAATGGGCACGTCACAGGGCAATTCGTTCCAAATTAAATTTACTGGAGGAATTTAAACCTTCGCCACGTACACTACTTGATTATGGATGTGGTACAGGTGAATTTCTTTCCAATGCAAAAAAAGAAGGATGGAAGGCCAGTGGAATTGAGCCGGATCCGGAAGCCCGTTCGCTGGCAATAACCAATCATCAACTGGAAGTGAAAGATCCTTCACAACTGCATACTTTCAGTGATGGTCAGTTTGGTGCAATTACCTTATGGCATGTGCTGGAACATGTTCATGCATTGAATGAAACTATACAACAGTTTAACAGGATACTGAGTAAGGATGGAGTGTTGTTTATTGCAGTTCCAAATCATAAGTCGTATGATGGAAAACTATATGGTGAGTTTTGGGCAGGTTATGATGTTCCCCGGCATTTATATCATTTTTCAAAAAGCAGTATTGAAAATCTGATGGAGAAAAATGGTTTCGCTGTTAAAGAAATCAAGCCATTATTTTTTGATCCTTTTTATATAGCACTGTTAAGTGAGAAGTATAAAAACGGAAGTCAGAATCCATTAAAAGCAACATGGGTTGGATTGCAAACTACACTGAAAGGCAGGAGTGATATGGAAGCTAACTCCAGTCTTATATATATAATCAGAAAGAGATTATAAATTATAAATTAGAAATTATAAATTATAAATTACCTCTCTGTTACCTCTGCTCCTCTGCGGTCTCTGCGTGAAATAAAATTTTAATCAGCAAACAATTATCAATAGAAATTCAAATACCGATGACAAATAAAATTGCATTAGTAACAGGAGGAAGCAGAGGTCTTGGTAAAAACATGGCAATCAGCTTTGCAAAAAAAGGAGTGGATGTATTGCTTACCTACAACACCGGAAAAGAGGAAGCTGAAAAAGTAGTTGCTGAAATAATTTCCCTCGGACAAAAAGCAGTTGCATTACAATTTGATGCATCTGATTTGAAAGCGTATGATACATTTATTGCAAATGTAAATTCATCACTAAAAAAAATATGGAACGTAGAAAAATTTGATTACCTCATTAACAATGCAGGTATCGGAGCAACTATTCCTTTTGCAAATGTTCAGGAAGAACAGTTTGATCTGTTTATGAATATTCATTTCAAAGGCGTATATTTTCTAACACAGAAAATGTTGCAGCATATGAATGATAACGGAAGCATTGTAAATATTTCCACAGGAACTACACGTTTTGCAAATCCTGGTTATTCATTGTATGCTTCTATGAAAGGTGCTGTGGAAGTGTTTACAAAGTATCTTGCAAAAGAAGTTGGAGTGCGTGGAATAAGAGCTAATGTAATTGCACCCGGACCAGTTGAAACAGATTTTAATAATGCAGTAATCCGTAATGCTCCTCCTGAAAGAAGAAGTATGATGATGGCACAAACTGCACTGGGAAGATTTGGTCAGGCTGATGATATTGGAAGTGTGGTGGTGTTTATTTGTTCTGATGATGCAAAATGGATTACCGGACAACGGCTTGAAGTTTCCGGTGGAATTAACTTATAGTAGAATTCAGAATTAAGAATGCAGAATTAAGAATTGATTTTTCCTCCTGAATAATAAGATTATATTATTTAGAATTTTAATTTTTAATTATTTCCCAATGGCATGTGATTTTTATATGCACAAGTTATATGAACGAAACTATTCGGATATCTTCTTCCTGGAAATTGATTATTGCAATTGTTATTTGCGAAGGAACAGGAATACTCAGTGGGTTGTTAGCCGGATCGTATGATAATTCATGGTTTCTATCTCTGAAAAAACCAGATTGGAACCCACCACCATCGATATTCGGTCCTGTATGGACTACTTTATATTTATTGATGGCATTTGCGTTGTGGTTAGTCTGGAAAAATTCTGAGCAGGGAATAATGAAATCGAAATCATTGTTTCTTTTTGGAATGCAATTATTTCTGAATTTCTGGTGGTCTGTTTTATTTTTCAGATGGCATTCTACCGTTCTTGCATTAGCTGATATTGTACTGATGGTGATTTTCATTTCTTTCACCATATTGAATTTTCGTTATTTCTCAAAGTATGCTGCAGCATTTCTGTTACCTTATTTATTGTGGGTGTTATTTGCAACAGCGCTTAATTTTAGCATTTGGCGATTGAATTGAAAATATTATCAGATTAATTTTTTTTGTTATTCATGCAGAAACCAAAATCTGTGGTATTTTTACGCGTAGCAAATACTTAAATAGTCGAAATCGTTATGATAAAAGAACTCTGGATTAATCTTCCTGTAAAAGATGTAAATGTTTCAAGAA
>JBDTVD010000354.1:0-3859 GCA_040007375.1 Bacteroidota bacterium
TCAACATTGGTCTGATCAATTTCAATATCGAACACATCTATATCTGCAAATATTTTAAAAAGCAAACCTTTACCTTCCATCACCGGTTTTGATGCAAGTGCACCAATATTGCCCAGACCTAATACAGCAGTACCATTGGAAATTACTGCAACCAGGTTGCCCTTTGCAGTATAACGATAAGCATCTTCAGGATTTTTCTCTATCTCAAGACAGGGAACAGCTACGCCAGGAGAATATGCCAGTGATAAATCACGCTGTGTACTTGTTGGCTTTGTTGGGATTACTTCGATTTTACCAGGTCGTCCAGATTCATGATAATCAAGAGCTTCCTTATTCCGGTTCTCATTCATTCGCCTCAGTTTTGATTTGGGATAGCGAATTTACTCTATTTATGCTAAAGATGAAAATCAGGAAAAGGTTTTACTTACCACTCCATTAACTTATTGCTAAAGGAAAAGAGTTATTTTTGAATCCTTAAATGATTTCGTATGCTTCATAAAATTTTTGTAGTTGATGATGATAAATTTTTTGCAGAGATGTTATCCGACTACCTCTCAAATAATAAAATGTATAATGTACAGGTAATACCAACAGGTAAAGAATGTATTGATCGTTTGCATGAACAACCGGATGTAATTATACTCGATTATCATTTGGATTCAGTAAATAAAGGTGGAGATAATGGAATGGCAATTCTTGAAAAAATAAAAAAAGCCAATAATAAAATACATGTAGTTATGCTTTCCAGCCAGATGCATTATGGTGTTGCAGCAACTACTATTGCTAAAGGTGCAGAGCAATATATTATTAAAGATGAGGAAGCTTTTAAAAATCTCGATCTCATTTTGAAGGATATGATTAAGGTTGCATAGATTAGTATCAAGACACAAGTATCAAGTATCAAGTATCAAGACTGACTCTTCTTTACTTCGGGATTCAGTATTCATTATATTAATATTAATATTAATAATGATGAATAGAACGCAGATCTTTAAGATGATGATGATTATTTATGATTGAAAAATGTTAAACTTCGTCATTCGAAATTCCCTGTTCAATATTCGATATTCACCTAATTACCTAATCACTTCATCACTTTATATATTTGTGCTCTAACCAGAAATATTTTTATCATGACAAACAATGTAAAATATCTTGTGATTTATAAGTGCGCAGAATGCGGGGAAGAATCATCATTCACTGACATCGATGAGCCAACATGCAAATATTGCGATCATGCAACAACGATGACATTAATTTCCAAACAGGAAATTACACCGGAGTTGATGGAAGAACGTATCAAAGCTCTTAGTGCAAGTATGCTTACCAATCTGCAACAGGCTTATCAGCATTTAACAGAAGAAGAGAAATCGAATTTTCCGGAGGGACAGGATGCAGAAAAAGAAATGCTGATGCTTCTTGCCAAAGTAAAAAATCTGAAGGATAAAATTGATGGTATAAAATTCGATGATAAGGATGAAAACTCAAATCCTGACAGGTAATATAAATTACCACTTCACCATCTTTTTCATTGCCACGTTTCCATCCAAGTCCTGTATTCTGATTATATATATTCCTGGAGGAAAAGATTTTACAGAAACTTGATACGTATTTCCGGTAAAGTACATTTCATAAATAGATTTTCCTGTAATATCTGTAATACAGCAATGCAGTTTTGTATTGATTGGTGAACTAACTTTAAGTGTAACATTCTCTGTTGCAGGATTAGGATAACAACTAAACTGAAATAAATTCAATTCGTTGCTTTGCGCCATTGTAACAACAGAACTGTCAATAATTTCAACTAACCAGATATCTCCGTTACCTATTGTTATTTCACTTTTATCACCTCCTGCTGCACGCATTAATGAATCCGTACCGATACTCACTCCACCAATAATAAATCGGCCCGGTTCTATTTCAACCACTCGCTGCGCAATATCTTTTCCGGGACCACCCACTCTTTTATCCCATAATTTATTCCCAGTTGCATCCAGTTTCAAAATCCAATAATCTTCATTTCCTTTTCCATCTTCACTTACATCACCACAGGCAAAACTGTCCTTTACATTGCATGCAAATAAAAAACCCCCATCACTTGTATTAATTCCAGATATAGTTTTTAATTTAAAAAGAGATAAAGTATTAGTGATAGGTACTCCACCTGCATTCAAGCTCCAGATGAAGGAGCCGCTGCAGGAACCAAATCTTTTATCCCACAGTATGTTTCCTGCACTGTCAATTTTTACAATCCAAAGCGAGGTGTCGTTATAGCCCGCAGATGAAACATCAAAACTTTGTGGAGATAGTGTTTCTCCATATAATATATATTCATTATTTCCAGCATCAAGAATTCCTGCCAGCCAGTCATCCTTACTTCCACCATAATTTTTTTGCCATATTATATTTCCAATAGTATCTGTACGTACCACATAATAATCCGAATAATTATTATGACTGCTTACCGTTAAATTGCATCCTGCCTGTGAACTTGTTGCTCCACCCAATAAAAATCCATTCTGCAGTGGAAGAATTGCAAACCCTCCGTCGATTGAATCGCCACCGTACAGATTTTGCCATTGGTATTTTACAGTATCATCTGAATTTACCCTGTAAAAAAACATATCTCTATTATTAAATTTATAATATGAACAATTTTGTGCGTTTAAATCCCCGCCAAATATTAAAGGTGTAGATATACCAATCCCTGTTATATAATAATTACCATTCACTTGTTGAATATCCTGGCCAACTGCAAAGGTGTTTGCTGAGGGGTTTATCGTATCGCGTCCACTACTAAATCTATTATTCCAGAGAATGGTTCCTGTGCTGTCGAAAGTAACCATCCAGCATCCTAAATTTCCAGAGCTTCCTAGTGAAGGTGGAAGTGTAACATCCCCGTAGGTGCCGTTGCCAACGTAACAAGACAATATAGTATATGAATCAGAACTCGAAGAACTGATACCTCTGGGTATATATCCTGTAAAATCACGATCCCATATAACACTACCCCCAGGATTCACCATCATCGCCCAGCATCTTCCTTGGGCGCCCATTTGTGCAAACGCAGTAGTTTTATCGTATCCGGAATCAGAATAGGTCTGACATACTGCCAACAGTTGATGTGTGTTTGTTTTAATTAATTCCAGGAAGGCACCATCAAAGCTTTCTGCCTGAATAGTATTATCCCAACCTTTGTAAACCAGTTGTGCATTTAATTTTGAAGAATACAGGATGGCTATCAAAAGCCATCCTGTATGAAAAAAAATTTTCATTGTTTATTGATTTTGCACTGATAATTTTTATCACTATCAGAAATTAAATATAAAAGAAAAACTCCTGCTTTCAAATTCGGAAGTGTTTTATTTATCAAATATAATGACCTTTTGTAATTAAATAAAAAAAAAATTTAAATTTCAAAAATTAACACCGATATTTTCAAAACTCTAGCAAATACCCCGAACTCCGAACCCTGAACTCCGAACTAACCACTATTTTTGACAACTTATCAGCAACACATATTATGGCCCAGCAGGACGATTTATTTAAAAATATTATTTCCCATGCAAAGGAGTATGGTTTTATTTTTCAGTCATCAGAAATTTATGATGGCTTAAGTGCAGTTTATGATTATGGCCAGAATGGTGCAGAATTAAAACGCAACATCAGGGAATACTGGTGGAAGAGTATGGTGCAGATGCATGAAAATATTGTGGGAATTGATGCTGCCATTTTCATGCATCCAACAGTATGGAAAGCTTCCGGACATGTGGATGCTTTTAATGATCCGCTGATTGATAATAAAGATTCTAAAAAAAGATATCGTGCAGATGTGTTGATTGAAGAACATGTTGCAAAG
>JBDTVD010000355.1:0-3857 GCA_040007375.1 Bacteroidota bacterium
AAGTAGTCGCGGTTGACAATATAGTTTCCGTAATACTCTTCTTTGTCAAGGACCTTTTTGTCCGTTAATAAACGAATAATAGTCCCTAGAATAAAAAGTCCAAATAAGCTAAGCCAAAGATAGCCAGCTATTTTTCCGTAGATTTTATTTTTTGTACCCCACCAAACTAACAACAGAATTGCTGTCAAAGGAACAAGAACGAAAGTAAAAAATAAAGATGCCATTTATTATCTTTTTAGTAGTCTGTTATGGTGCCATCTTTTAAGCTGAGAACAACTTGTTTATCGCTACCACCCAAATCTACCCAACTTTCCTCAATCATAATTCATTTTAATCAGGTATCAGGTAATTCAGTAAAACAACCTTCGGCATTCATTATTTCCTGTTTTTCATTCTTCATATTCATTTTTCATGAAGGAGAAGAACGCTATTCGTTATTCATTTTCATTGGCTAATTCACCAATTGGCTAATCAGCTAATTAGAATTAAGTATTTTTGGCCATTCATTTCAGGTGTTTTTATGACGATAGAAAAAGCGGCAGATAAAATTAAGGAGTTAAGCAAAGAGATTGAAGATCATAATTACCGATATTATGTTCTGTCAATGCCAGTAATTTCAGATTACGATTTTGATAAATTGCTGGAAGAACTTATTCACCTCGAAAAACAATATCCTGAACTTATTCTTTCTACTTCTCCTTCGCAACGTGTGGGCGGACAGGTTACGAAGGAATTTGAAACTGTAAAGCATAAGTACCCGATGATGTCGTTGGGTAACACTTATTCTGAAAAAGAACTGGAGGAGTTTGATGAGCGTATCCGTAAACAGATTCCCGGTGAGACATTTGAATATGTATGTGAACTGAAATTTGATGGTGTTGCTATTGGTGTTTCTTATAAAAACGGGAAGATAAACAGAGCTGTTACACGTGGTGACGGCGTTCAGGGTGATGATGTAACAATCAATGTAAAAACGATACGGAGCATTCCACTACTTTTAAAGAAAGGTGATTATCCTGATGAATTTGAAATACGTGGTGAGATCATCATGCACCGAAAAGATTTTGATCGTATCAATGATCAGCGTGAAGAGATTGGTGAAGTTGCTTATGCCAATCCAAGAAATTTTGCCAGCGGAACATTAAAACTCCAGGACAGCTCAGAAGTAGCACGCAGAAAACTGGATTGCTATTTCTACGCATTGTATGGTGACTTTCATTTTAAAACACATTTCGAAAGTCTTGCAAAATCGGAACAATGGGGATTTAAAATTTCCAAAGAAGTAAAACTTTGTACTTCACTTGATGATGTTTTTCAATATATAAAGCACTGGGATAAAAAAAGAGATTCATTAGGTTTTGATATTGATGGTGTAGTTATAAAAGTGAATTCATACAGGCAACAGGAAGAACTTGGATTCACTGCTAAATCTCCACGCTGGGCAATTTCGTATAAATACAAAGCAACTTCTGTTTCTACATTATTAAACAGCGTGAGTTACCAGGTTGGACGAACCGGTGCCATAACTCCTGTTGCGAATCTGCAACCTGTACTTCTTGCAGGAACAACAGTAAAACGTGCTTCATTACACAATGCTGATCAGATTGAGAAACTGGGATTGCATGTGGGTGATACAGTTTATGTAGAAAAAGGTGGAGAAATTATTCCTAAGATTACTGAAGTTGATCTCACAAAACGTGTTGCAGGAAGTCAACCCATTATATATATCACACATTGCCCGGAATGTGGAACACTTTTAAGCCGTATTGAAGGTGAAGCAAATCATTACTGCCCGAATGAATCAGGATGTCCACCACAAATAATTGGAAAGTTGGAACATTTTGCCAGCAGAAAAGCAATGAACATTGACGGACTAGGAAGTGAAACCTGTGAATTATTATATAAAGAAGGTCTGGTAAATAATATTGCTGATATATATGATTTAACAATACAGCAGATTTCAAACCTTGAACGTATGGGAGAGAAATCAGCAACCAATCTTATTGATGGTATTGAAAAATCGAAACAGATTCCATTTGAAAGAGTGTTGTATGCAATAGGTATCCGTTATGTTGGAGATACAGTTGCAAAGAAACTTGCACGTTATTTTAAATCGATGGAAGTTATTCAGCTATGCAGTGAAGAACAACTTGCAGAGGCTCCGGAAGTGGGAGAAAAAATTGCAATGAGTGTAAGTGCCTGGATGAAGGAAAGCAAGAACCAGGAATTAGTGCAGCGACTTACATCAGCAGGATTACAATTAAGTATACAGCAAAACGGTGATGAAACAGCAAGTGATAAATTAAAAGGATTAACCATACTTGTTACCGGAACACTTAACGGTTATAAGCGCGATGAAATAAAAGAAGTAATAGAAAAACATGGTGGTAAAGCAGCATCATCAGTAAGTTCAAAAACAAGTTATCTTTTAACAGGTGATGATCCGAGTGAAGGAAAAGTAGAGAAAGCAAAAAAACTGAATGTACCTGTTATTAATGAGGAAGAATTTAATTCTATGTTAGCCGGAGAATAATACTATGCGTAAAAAGATACAATCAAAAATTGCACACTATCTCTTTCACAGGGAATTTAACATGCAGGAACGACAGCAGAAACTGGTGAGCTTTGATAATGCACGTTCCATTGGTTTGCTTTATGATTCTACCAATGAAAGAAATTACGATGTCATTAAAAAGTTTGTAAAGGAATTGCGTGAAGTAAATAAGAAAGATGTGCTTGCACTGGGTTATTATGATAAGAAGGAATTACCGAATGATCGTTTTGCAAAACTGGGTCTTGATTTTTTCACTCGTAAATCATTAAACTGGCATTACAAACCCATTGCTCCTATCGTGAAGAATTTCATGGCAAAGGATTTTGATATTCTGATAGATCTTCACACCAGCAATTCCATCATCTTCCGTTACATCGCTGCATCAACAAAAGCAAAATTTAAAATAGGAAAATACAGCAGACTGGCAGCACCTTTCTATGATTTCATGATCAGCATTAACGAAGGAGTTACACTGCCACAATTTATCGAACAGATTAATCATTACTTAAATCTTATAAGGCATGAGCCAGCACACTAAAACTTTTCGCGGCACAGGAGTAGCTCTTGTAACTCCATTTACCAGCAATGGTGCTGTCGACTTTCCAGCGTTAAAAAAGATTGTTGAATACATCATCAAAAATAAATGTGAATATATAGTAGTACTTGGCACAACAGGTGAAAGTGCAACACTTACTGCTGATGAAAAAAAACAAGTCATTGAATTTGTAAGCAGCGTTAATAAAAAACGTATTCCATTAATGCTTGGAGTTGGTGGTAATGATACACAGGAATTAGTACATCAGCTAAAAAAATATTCTTTCAAAGGTTATGATGCAATCCTTTCTGTTTCTCCTTACTACAACAAACCAACACAGGAAGGAATTTATCAGCATTATAAAGCATTATCAAAAGCATCACCGCTGCCAATAGTATTATATAATGTTCCGGCGCGCACATCAAGTAACATCACTGCGGAAACTACTTTACGGCTTGCCA
The DNA here is from genome assembly GCA_040007375.1 of Bacteroidota bacterium. Lineage (GTDB taxonomy): Bacteria > Bacteroidota > Bacteroidia > AKYH767-A > OLB10 > JANOXC01. The sequence goes on from JBDTVD010000355.1 coordinate 3,551, forward strand.
GTGATTTTAAAAACATCATCGCAATAAAAGAAGCCAGTGGAAATTTTGATCAGTGCATGAACATCATCAAAAGCAAACCAAAAGATTTTTTAGTAATTAGTGGTGATGATAATATTACACTCCCTTTAATAGCAACAGGTGCTGATGGTGTAATATCTGTTGTTGCAAATGCCTATCCTGGTAAATTTTCAACTATGGTACGAACTGCTTTAAGTGGTGATTTTGTGAAAGCAAGAAAATTACATTATGATATACTTGATCTTATTCCTTTAATTTTTTCAGAAGGAAATCCCGCAGGAATTAAATC
>JBDTVD010000356.1:0-3846 GCA_040007375.1 Bacteroidota bacterium
TAGTTTTTACCACCAAAGAACAATTGGTCTGCTAGCACCGGTTTGAAAAGGACCTTGAGTCATGAATTACTTTGTGATCATTATGCTTATACAATGCAAGTATAAAAAATTTATCAATCAATATTGTACAAGCTTCAACTTTTTGCCTTAACTTTCGATACCAATCTTAATTCCCATGAAAAAGTATTTTCTCATTCTCATTTCCCTGCTGTTTATCTCTCCTTCTTTATTCAGTCAGTCAGTTGTTTTAATTCCTGCCGGAAGTGCATGGAAATATTATAACACCTCTAGTGCACCAACAGGAAGCTGGAAGACTATTGCGTATAATGATGCTTCTTGGGCAACAGGAAATACAGAAGCAGGTTATGGTGATGGTGGTGAAGCAACAGTCTTATCATACGGATCCAATTCAAGTAATAAATATATCAGTTACTATTTCCGTAAGTCGTTTACTATAAGTAACTCTTCACAATATCTTACTCTTACTGCCCAACTGGTGAGAGATGATGGTGCAGTTGTATATATAAACGGCACAGAGGTAAAAAGAAGTAATATTTCAACAGGTACAGTATCGTATAGCAAACTGGCGACTACTGCAATCGCTGGTGCAGATGAGAGTGCGTGGAATTCATTTACTATTCCTGTGAGCAATTTGGTAAATGGTAATAATGTTATTGCAATTGAAGTGCATCAGAACAGTAAGTCAAGTCCTGATGTGAGTTTTAATTTTTCACTCAGTGCAACAATCACTGCCGGATGTTCTGTTCCATCAGGATTAAATGTAACAGGGATTACATCAAGTGCTGCAAATCTTAACTGGACAGCAGTTGCAGGTGCTACATCTTATGTTGTTCAGTATAAAAGGCAAACTGACACAACATGGACAAGTACCACATCAACAACAGCCAATAAAATAATTACTTTACTTTCTGCCAGTACGGTTTATGAATACAATGTTCAGGCAATATGCAGTTCCGGCAACAGTGCGTTTTCATCAACAGTCACATTCACCACAGCACCAATTGTAATTGCACCACCGGTTGATACATTGATTCAGGCAGGAGCAACCTGGAAATATCTTGATAGTGGAACTAACCAGGGCAGTGCATGGTATACAACAATATATAATGATTCTGCATGGGCTGGCGGTCCTGCACAGTTAGGTTATGGTGATGGTGATGAAGCAACAGTTGTAGGTTATGGTCCTAATTCAAGCAATCGTTATGTTACTACATATTTCCGGAAAACATTTAATGTAACAGATCCAACTTTATATAATAATTTAAAACTGCAACTGGTGCGTGATGATGGAGCTGTGATATATATTAACGGTGCAGAAGTATATCGCATCAACATGCCGACCGGAACTATAGGCTATACAACACTGGCTTCGGCAGCAATAAGTGGTACAGATGAATCAGCATGGTATTCTGTCGATATTAATAATGTTCTTCAACCTGGTTTAAACACCTTTGCTGTAGAAATGCATCAGTCTGCTGTAACAAGTACTGATATCAGTTTCAATTTACGACTGATTGCAAACACACAAACTCCTGCCAGTGCTACACTCCTTCGCGGACCGTACTTAAATATGGTGGGAAGTAATCGCATCACCATACGTTGGAGAACAGATATAGTAACAAACAGCAGAGTTCAGTATGGTAGCGGTTTGAGTTATGGATTAACTACTGATGATGCTGTATTAACAAAGGAACATGAAGTAACACTTACAGGACTATCACCAAACACTATATATAATTATTCAATAGGATCATTTGCACAGCAACTTCAGGGCGATGGTGCAAATAAATTTATCACAGCACCTGTAACCGGAAGTTCTACACCATTCCGTGTCTGGGCTCTGGGAGATTTTGGTAACGGCAGCACTGCTCAAACGAATGTAAGAAATGCTTTTCAGAATTATGCAGGAAACAATCCTGTAAACTTATGGTTGTGGCTGGGAGATAATGCTTATGAAACAGGTACAGATGCTGAATATCAATCAAAAGTTTTTAATATATATACTCAGCAATTCAAAAATATTCCATTGTATCCTTCCATTGGAAATCATGATTATGGAAATGCAGGTTATCAAAGTACACAGGCATTAACAACCAATGCACCTTACTATAGTATATTCACAATGCCAGCAGCTGGTGAAATGGGAGGAGTTGCATCAGGAACAGAAAAATATTATTCCTACAATTATGGCAATGTGCATTTTGTTGTGATTGATAGTTACGGTGCATTAAATACCGTTGGCAGTCCGATGTATATTTGGTTGCAGAATGATCTTGCAGCAAACACACAAACATGGACAGTATGTTATTTTCATCATCCTCCTTATACACATGGCACACATAACAGCGACACGGATGTGCAGATGGCAAGTATCCGTCAGAATCTTGTTCCATTGTTTGAAACCTATCATGTTGACTTAGTATTATCCGGGCATTCGCATTTTAATGAACGCAGTTATTTTATCCGTGGACATTATGGTACTGCATCCACGTTTAACAGTTCAATGAAACTCAGCAGCAGCAATAATCATTTTCTTAAAAACAACAGCAACCTTGATGGATGTGTATATGTTATCTGCGGAACAGGTGGACAAAGTACTGCACCTTCTTCTTTCAGTGTAATGCCTTGCATGGCTTATAGTAATGGTACAACAAATAATTCTTTAGTAATAGATGTTTCCGGTGATAGTCTGAATTGCCGTTTTCTCTCTACAACAGGAGCTATTGTTGATGAGTTCTCCATTATAAAACAAAATAGTATTCTGCGTAATAGTATGAACTCTTATGTTTCATCACAGGTAAATCCAAATCCTGTTAATGAGTTTACCATTATAGAGGCTGCAATTCCGCGCAATGCTTTTGAAAAGGAAGATGAAATTGTAATGGAACTGCAGGTAACAGATCTTTCAGGTAATGAAGTAATGGTAAGAAAAGTAGATGTTATTTATGCAGGGGAGGGTTATGCGCGTATTGCTGCACCGCTGAATGAATTACCAGCAGGTATTTATATATACAGACTTTCCACCGTAAACAATGAATTTCCTTTTCAGACTTTCGGGAAATTTTTTGTGGAGTAGAAAGCAATTATGGTTTACTGCTAAGATTGAAGGTTTTTGAAAAGAAGTACTTTTTTCTTTTTTCAAAGATTACTAACTTTGTTTGAAAGTTAATTCAGCCGGAATGAAAATATTCATATATATAATAATACTTCTACCATTTTTTGCTTTATCCCAAACAGAAGTAAAACCTGCAAATGCTCCCCGTAAAGAAAAGCATCATAATAAAACAGATGAGATTGGCAGAAAACAAGGCTTGTGGAAATTTTATAGTGAAGCAGGTGTGATTGTATGGGAAGTGGAATATCAGAATGATGCAAAACATGGTGTATCAAAACGCTATTATTCAAATGGAAGAATTATGCGCGAGATGGAATATCAGTACGGACTTCGCGAGGGAACATTTGAAAGATATTATCTTAACGGACAGCTGCGACAGGAAGGTGAATATGAAAGCAATCATCGAAGTGGAAAATGGACAACATGGTTCAGCAGTGGCAATATACAAAGCGAAGGAGTGTATATTAAATCATACAAAGAAGGCGAATGGAAATATTACAATCAGAAAGGCCAGGTAATAAACACCATCATTTTTATAAAAGGACGTGATCAGAAAGAGATACTGGCTGCTGAAAAAAAAGAGGCTGAAAAGAAGGCTGCTTTAGAGAAAGGGAAGAAGAAAAAGGTTGTGCGATTGAGCCCCGTTAAAAAATAAAAAAAGCCCCACTCTGTAAAAGAAGCGGGGCTGTTGTCCTACCAGGATTCGAACC
>JBDTVD010000357.1:0-3839 GCA_040007375.1 Bacteroidota bacterium
TAAACGTGATGCTGCATAATAGGGTGATATCTGTGAATTATAACGATCGGTGATACTCTTCAGCAATTCATTTTCTTCTTCCGGAGTAATTTCTTTTCCCTGCGCCTTTAATGTTGATGTGTGAATCTGCAATAATGTTTTTGCAGCAGCAGCTCCTCCCATTACAGCAATCTGAGCAGTTGGCCATGCAATCATCAATCGTGGATCATATGCTTTACCACACATTGCGTAATTACCGGCTCCATAAGAATTACCAATTACAACTGTTATTTTAGGAACAACAGAGTTGGCCATTGCATTCACCATCTTAGCTCCATCCTTTATGATACCACCATGTTCAGAACGTGATCCTACCATAAAGCCGGTAACATCCTGTAAAAACACCAATGGAATTTTCCGTTGATTGCAATTCATAATAAACCGTGCAGCTTTATCAGCGCTGTCACTATATATAACACCTCCAAACTGCATCTCTCCCTTTTTACTCTTCACCACTTTACGCTGATTGGCAACAATACCAACTGCCCAGCCATCAATACGTGCATAACAACAGATGATAGATTGCCCGTATTTTTCTTTGTATTCATCTATCTCACTATTATCAACAAGACGATGAATTACTTCATGCATATCAAACTGCTTATCTCTTTCAACAGGTAATATGCCATATATATCTTTCATTTCTTTAGCGGGTGCTGTGGATTCAATACGATCAAATCCGGCAAGTGGAAATTCGCCAACTTTCGAAAAAATACTTTTTATATAATCCAGGCATGATTTATCATCAGGGAATTTATTATCCGTTACTCCTGATATTTCACACTGTGTTGTTGCACCACCTAATGTTTCATTATCTATATCTTCTCCTATTGCAGATTTAACAAGATAACTTCCTGCAAGAAATACAGAACCGGTTTTGTCAACTATCATTGCTTCATCACTCATTATTGGAAGATATGCACCACCTGCAACACAACTTCCCATAATAGCAGCAATCTGAATAATTCCCATACTGCTCATCACAGCATTGTTGCGGAATATTCTTCCGAAGTGTTCTTTATCAGGAAAGATTTCATCCTGCATGGGTAAAAAAACACCGGCACTATCTACAAGATATATAATAGGCAATCGGTTTTCAATAGATATTTCCTGTGCACGAAGATTTTTTTTCGCAGTCATTGGAAACCATGCTCCTGCTTTAACTGTTGCATCATTGGCCACTACTATACATTGTCTTCCTTTTATATAACCTATAATAACAACTACTCCTGCGGAAGGACAACCACCTTGCTCTTCATACATACCTTCAGCAGCAAATGCACCGATTTCAATCTGCGGGCGATCCTCATCAAGCAGATAAGCAATACGCTCACGGGCCAGCATTTTCCCTTTTTCATATTGTTTGGCAGCATTCTTTTTGCCACCACCCTGCTTAACCCTCTCCAGCTTATAATTCAGCTGTGTCAGCAGTGTTTTATTCTGATCTTCGTTTTTGTTGAAGTCTATGTTCATATTCTATATATAAAAAGAAAGGTAACTGAGCAAAGATAATGATCGGCATCAGACAGAAAATTTCCGGCTTCCAAACTACATAAGGTGTGGATAAAAAGGAAGGCAAAAAAAAGGCCCCGGAATTACCAGGGCCTTTTCTATTATCAATTGAATAATTTTTATTCTACTACAAAACGCTGTTGTACTATACCGGAAGTTGAACTTAATGAAAGAACATAAGTTCCGGCAGCAAGTCCATGAGCATTTACAGTTAATTTATTTTCACCAACAGATGCTTCAACAACTTCCTGTTGAATGGTACGACCCATTACATCAGTAATCATTAAATTAAAGCTGTTTGTTGCTGGTGATAAAAGAGTAACATGCAGCAGGTCGTGAACCGGATTCGGATATGCTTCCATAAATAACTGATCAATTGAACCGTCGCTATTGATTTTAGGACAGGTATTCATCGTTACATTTAGATTAAAGTAAGAAGATGATCCGCATGCATTGGTAGCACGTGCTTTTACAGTTCCTGTTGCAGCTGTCGGACCAAAATTCACAAGTATGTTAGTTGTAGTTGCACCTGAAGTAATTGACGCTCCACTTGGAACTGTCCATCCATAACTTGTTGCGAAAGGAACTGATGTTGTTGAATAAGCAACACCAATTTGCGATTTACAAACTACTGCCGGACCTGTAATTGATGTTGGAACTGCAGGACGACCTACTAAAGCAAGTGTTCTTTCAGCACTACTACCACAACCGTTATTTGATTTCACATATATATTTCCAGTAGATACAACACCATAATTTGCACTAACAGAAAGATTGCTGGTTGTAACTGGAGAAGTGCTTCCATTAATAGTGGACCCTGCAACTGTTGTTCTCCATGTGTAGGATGTTGCATTTGTTACTGCAGCAATTGAATATGTTACACCATTAATATTACATAATCCAACCGCCTGACCTGTTATCGTTCCAGGAGTACCAGGAGCCGTTTTATTTATTCTGAGTACCCTGGCTGTATTACTTTGACCAATACAATTGACAGTACGAACTTTTAAAGTATCTCCTGTAAATCCTGCACCGAAAGCAACAGTAACAGAATTACTTGTTGTTAAAAAAGCAGTAGAAGAACCATTAATAGTAGCACCTGCAGGAGGCGTCCATAAATATTGATTTGCGGCAGCAATAAGAGCAACAGAGTATACTTTTGATTCACCAGGACAACCAATTGTAGAACCAGTGATAGCACCAGGAGTTCCAGGCACTGTTGTACGTACAGTAATTGCTTTACAAACCTGAGCACCTGAACCACAACTATTAGTAGGAGTTACGCAAACATTTCCAGTTGCAGCAGTATTCGAAAATGCAATTGAAATACTATTGCTTCCCTGTCCTGTTATAGTAGCTCCAGTTGGTGCAGTCCAGTTAAAAGTTACACCAGCCTGTGCAGGAATACTATATATATTACCTGAAGTATTTCTGCAGAAATTGCTGTTTCCGGTAATAGCTCCTGCAGTTGGTGCAGGAAGGAAATTAATGATCATAGAATCTTTTGCTGCAACGCATGCACCGGCACCATCTGGATCATTTGTAGTAAGATAAATTTTAACCGATCCTGCTGTTAAATCAGCTGCTGATGGTGTATAGGTAACATTTAATGCTGTAGTATTCGGAGTAAATGCTCCTGATCCTGCAGAGCTCCAAGTTGAATTTGTTGCAGCTCCACCAATAGAACCTGTTATTGCAACACCTCCTGATCCGCAGGTATTTTTATCTACACCTGCATTTGATGTTGGTGGATTCGGACATCCTCCACAATTATTTACTGTTATTGATGCAGTATCAGAACCGGAACATCCACCGGAATTTACTGTGTAGGTTATAATTTTCACACCAACACCTGCAACTGAAGGAGTAAATGTTGCTGATCCTGTAACACCAGTTCCTGAATAAGTTCCACCACCCGGCATACCACCCGTTAAGGTAAATGCAGGTGCTGTAGAACACACAGATGCAAACGTATTTAATGTTACAACCGGAGCAGTACCTACTGTAAGTATTCTTGAAGCACTCTTAGTGCATCCTGAACCGAATGTTACTGTATATGTTATTGTAGATGTTCCAACAGCAGGATCAAAAACACCATTGGAAACACCTAATCCACTGTAAACTCCACCGGCTGGAGATCCGCCGGTAAGTGTCTGCATTCCTGCATTAGTACAAATTGCTGAAAATGCTGCTAATGTAACTGTTGGTGCAACAATAATATTAACTGTAGCACTACCTGATACAATTCCTGAACAGGTTGCATCACTCATGCTTACAAGTGAATAGGT
>JBDTVD010000358.1:0-3819 GCA_040007375.1 Bacteroidota bacterium
CTCCATGTTTCAATAGTATTGCGCTGTTTGACAACTACGTAATATTCGTTATTAATCACCTGCCAGGGAAATACAAATGTTCCCAATCCATTTGTTCCAATTCTGCTTGTAACAGAATACGCCGGAACAAGAAGATCATTTTCCGTGTAAAGCAACACCTGTAATGTATCAGCTTTTGTGGTATCACTCAATGAAGAATTCTGTCTGTCATTATCAGGATCATAATATCCTTCAAAATAAACTTTCAGATTTAATGATGAAGTATTTATCACTACAAAAACAGAATCACTTGTATCACGACAACCATTTGAATTGGTAACAATAATATTTCCTGAAGAGGATCCAGCCACAACATCAAACTGTAAAGTTGTATCGTTAACAATTGTTACAGCGTTTGTCTGACCTCCTAACTGAGCCTGTGTGGAATTTGTAAATCCTGTTCCATCCAGAGTAACGGTTGTAAGTGGTGGCCCAAATGAAGGATCGAAAGTATATATATGCGGACCAGCCATTATGGTAACAACTGTTAATCCTGTATCAGTACATCCGTTTGCTGCAGTTCCTGTTACTGTATATAATCCTGCATTAGCGGAAACAACATTTGAGAGAACAGGATTTTGTGAAAATGATGTGAATGATAATGGTCCGGCCCATGAATAACTTACACCACCTGTTGAAGAAAGTTGTATGTTGCTTCCTTCGCATTTAGGTCCGTTGTTAGTTGCCGTTACTGATGGTGATGCAACAGTTGCAATCACTACGGTAATCGTTGTAATACATCCATCGCTTGATGATACTGCTGCAGTATAAGTTCCTGCACCAAGTCCTGATATACTGTTACCTCCCGGTATGTAACCATTATTAATATTAATCTTCCATCCCATGTTCTGATGAACACCGCACATGTACCAAAGCAGCGAAGGATGCGAATTGTTTGGTGTAAATACCAATGCTCCTCCCTGTGTTTCATTATTTGTTGTACCACTACTCACTTCACCTGCAAATGATGCGCCTACAGAACTTGTTGTAATATGAAAAGGATGGCCGGGAAATGTTCCGCTGAAAGTATAATTAACACCTCTTGTTACTGTAAGTTCTTTACCTTGTATTCCATCCAAAGCATAACCGGCTCCAAAGCCTACTCCGAAATAAGGATGCGTATTATTTTTTGTGACTGCAGTAACTGCGAATTGTGGTCCGCTTTTATTTACGGTATCCCATGCAACAGTATATGGTGGCATTCCTGCTGAAATATTGAGTGTAACAGCACCGCTTCTTACTGCAGAACAGGTTGGTGTTACAGTTGCTGTTACAATTGGTGCAGGACAAACAATTACATTATCAATTGCAAATGAAGGACGATTGCCTGCACCAACAGAATCACGTTGCACCCAACGAAGCTGAACAACAGTCTGGTTTTCGCATGCTGCCGGTAATATATATTGATAACGTGCTGCATTTTGCTGCGTTGTTACAGCTCCTGTTTGCGTTGTGGTATTATTTCGATAGATGCTTCCTGTTACAGAAGTAAATGTTCCTAGCGCTGCACCCACACAATATTGCAGTTCAACATTATTTCTTCTTGTTTCTGCTCCACCATTATAGGGATTGCGGATAGTGGAAATATCAAACGTTACGGCAATATTTACTTTACCTGTAGTACTTACTGCGAGGCAAAGTGAGGGATCATTACTTCCACTTCCAAGAATTCCTATTTTACCATTGTAGTTATGTACACCACCGGTATTTGTTGCAGCTGTACTGCTGGCAAGTAATGCAAGATTAGCAATAGCAGCAGTAGTACGGAATGCACTGGAAGAACCGGTTGTGCTGTTAAGTTGCCAGCCTTGCCAACCTGCAGGATAAGAAGTAGAGGTAGCAACCAGAGCTGCAAAATCCTGAGTGTACGGTAGTGGCTGCGCAGTTGGAACGGTTTGAGAAAATGTCGCAGTTAAATTGACAAGACAAAAAATAATAACGAGAATCTTTTTCATAGGTTTTAAAGTTGAGTTGGAAGGGGAAGATAAAAAGATTTTAATCCCCTGCAAAACTTTTTTTGACAAAACGTAAATCTATCTTGATAAAGTACAAAAAAAGACAGCCTGTTACGGACTGTCTTTCCCTAATAAAATAATTTTTCTATTCGTCAAATCCTAGTGATTATGCTGTCTGCAGTGGACGGACGTCTTCTTTAACACCTTTCCTTGATTGTGCATCTACAACAGCAATAATTACCATGTTTACAATTTCACGAACACTGCTTCCTAACTGAAGAATATGCACAGGCTTTTTCATTCCTAATAATACAGGACCGATGGCTTCTGCTTCTCCCATTGTCTGCATCAGTTTATAAGCGATGTTGCCTGAATCAAGATTTGGAAATATCAACGTGTTTGCAGGACCACTCATCAATTCACTGAATGGAAAATTATCTTTCAGCAATGCATTATTAAAAGCAAAGTTCGCCTGCATTTCACCGTCAGCAATTAATGATGGATATTTTTCATGAATGATTTCAACTGCTTTACGAACTTTAATTGCACTTTCTGTATTTGATGATCCGAAATTCGAATACGATAATAATGCAACACGTGGTTTATATCCTAACTGTGTAACACTTCTTGAAGTAAGCAAAGTAATTTCTACCAGTTCTTCAGGAGTAGGATTTATATTAATAGTTGTATCAGCAAAAAACACAGGACCATTTTTAGTGATCATGATATACATACCTGCAACTTTATTTACATTTTCCTGTGTACCGATAATACGCAATGCTGGTTTTATGGTATCTCCGTAATTTCTAGTTAATCCACTGATGAGTGCATCTGCCTGTCCTGTTTCCACCATCATTGCGCCATAATAATTACGCTCGTGCATAATTTTTTTTGCTTCATATTGATTGAAACCACGGCGCTGACGTTTAGCAAAAAACAGTTCACCAAATTCATTCACTGTTTTCTGTTCTTCACGTGGATCAATAATAACGATGCTGCTGTCGAGCGTCATTTTATTTTCTTCCAGTATGCGTGCAATTTTTTTCTTGTTGCCTAATAATATCGGAAGTGCAGTACCTTCTTCACTCACGATTTGTGCAGCTTTTAAAATTTTAAAGGTATCTGCTTCTGCAAAAACAACACGTTGCGGAACCTGTCGCGCACGTGTGGCAAGTACACGCATCAGTTTGTTATCATGACCCAGCCTCTTACGTAATTCCTCCACATATGCATCCCAGTTAGTTATCGGCTTTTGTGCAACACCTGAATCCATTGCAGCTTTTGCAACTGCAGGAGCAACTGTATATATTAATCGTGCATCAAGAGGTTTCGGAATTATATAGTCACGACCGAACATCATGTTCTTTTTATTGTATGCCGACATCACCATTTCCGGAACCGGCTGACGTGTAAGATCTGCTATTGCATGCACTGCTGCAAGTTTCATCGCTTCATTAATCTGTGTTGCTCTCACATCCAATGCACCACGGAAAATAAATGGAAATCCAATTGCATTATTCACCTGGTTAGGAAAATCACTTCTTCCCGTTGCAAAAATCACATCCTTACGCGATGCAATAGCTTCATCATAACCAATTTCAGGATCAGGATTCGCCAGTGCAAAAACAATAGGATCAGCACTCATGCTTTTCAGATGATCACCGTTCAGAATATTTCCTTTCGATAAACCGATAAAAACATCAGCATCCTTCATCGCTTCTTCCAATGTATGAATATCACGACGTGTTGCAAAACGTATTTTATGGAGATCCAGATTTTCTCTGTCGGAACGGATTACACCGGTGCTGTCGAGCATTACAATGTT
>JBDTVD010000359.1:0-3795 GCA_040007375.1 Bacteroidota bacterium
AAGAAAAGTCTGCCCGTTAGAGCAGACCTTCACTAGAAAAGGCTATTTGAAATTATTCGTAATGAACATCACCGGAACCCACACTGCTTACTTTTGGTTTGGTGCCTTTTGGTAATACCACATCACCTGAACCAGCCATTGATATTTCAGCGTCACCAACTGTGGTTTTTGATGCATCAAGGTTTCCTGATCCTGCTGAACTCAGTTCCAGATCTGCAATTTTTCCTTCCAGCTTAAAATCACCTGAACCGGCTTTACTGATTTCCAGTTTGCTCACATTCAGATTCAATTTAAAATCACCGGAACCACCCTGACTGATCTCCAGCTTATCTGCTTTTAAAACTCCGGCAGTTTTTACATCGCCTGAACCTCCTGCACTGATTGCTCTTAATTCTTTGCAATTAACTTTAACAATCAATTTAGTTGAGGAGATGGAAACATTCTCTTTAAAGTGGATCGAAAGTGTGTTGTCTTTTACTTCCGTGATAATGTATGACATCAGGTTTTCATCAGTAGTAATTTCAGCACTTTCAGTAAATCCCTGTTCAATTACAATGTCTATGGATCCACCTGTGGAAATCTTATTAAAGGAATTCAGATTTCTTGATTCCGACTTAATGGTTCCATTTCCTTTAACATGATCTTTGTCGCAATTTGCATAGCCTAGTGCAGGCAGCAAAAACAGAATAAATAGTATTTTTTTCATGTAGTTTGATGATTATTGTTTTGAATGTGACGCATACAATTTCCTGATGTTACAGAAGCTGCAAATTAATTTTATAAGATGTTTTAATGGAACATTTACATGGGTGTAAGAGGTCGTAGCTGAGGATTCTTTTTCTACCACCTCCCCCGGCGGGTACTCCTCCTGAAACAGGAGGAGAATTTTTAAAAAAAAGCAAGAGAAGAAAAGTCACTGCTGAAATTATTATATATATATCAACAGAGTTACATTTACATCACTCTTCCGGCTCAAAAATTAATGTGGTCATTGATGCAGGATCCAGCATTTCATCAGCAACGGATTTAAATTTTGAAACCGTGATGGTCTGAATCCGTTCAATTAATTCTTCCAGAGCTGGTATACGACCTTTTAACAAAGCACTTCTTCCCATGCCCAGCATTACATTCAGTTTGTTTTCCTGTGCCATGATAATCTGCCCGCACAATTGTTGTTTATACTGATTTAGTTTACGTTCTGTGATTTTCTCTTCCGCAAGTTTTGTAAGTTCTTTTGCTACCAGTTGTTTTGTCTTTTCAAAATACTTTTTATCCGTTGCAAAATACAAATGAAATATTCCTGTATCACTGAATGCATGATATCCTGATTCAATAGTATAAGTGAAGCCATATTTTTCCCTTATATTCATGTTCAGCCTGCTGTTCATTCCTGGTCCGCCTAAAACATTATTTAATAATGATAAAGCAAACCTGTTGGGATGATCAAATGCATATCCCTTTTTGCCGGATATATAATGATACTGACTTATTGGTTTTTTTTCAAGCTGAATTATTTTATTTCGCTTTACCGGTGAAGCTCTCTTTAATTTACCACTCGCTTTACCTTTATTGAATAATGCTGCAGTTTTTAAAACACTTTTCTCATCAACATCACCTGCAACAATCCATACTATATTCTGCATGGAGTAGCGAGTCTTCATAAAATGCAGTATATCTTTTTGTGTAAAAGTCTGAATATGTTTTTCCTTTCCTAATATTGAATTGCCAAGCGGATGATTTTTAAAAAGTACATTTTCAAAGTCATCATAAATCTGTTCGTAAGGCATGTCTTCATATGCATGTATTTCATCAAGGATCACTTTCTTTTCTTTTTCCAGCTCACGCACAGGAAATGTTGCATTCAGAAATATATCCGATATCACATCAGAAGCCTGCCACAAATGTTCTTTAATAACAGAAGCATGAAGACAGGTTTCTTCTTTGGTGGTGTAAGCGTTTAACTCACCTCCTGATATCTCCAGCGAATTAAGGATCTGTCGTGATGTGCGGTTTTTAGTTCCTTTGAAAAAGGTGTGTTCAATGAAGTGAGCAAGACCTGTTTTATTTGCAGGTTCATCCCGTGCTCCACAATTAATCATTAATGCACAGTGTACAACAGGACTATCCGGCACATAATAACGGATGGCCTTCATTCCATTCTTTAATTGATATATATCGGGCATAACCGGCAAGATTAATTCAAAAATCAATAATAGAACACAAATGTGTAATTATGGATGTATGGAAACCCTTGTCAGGAAGTAGTTATAGACAAAATGCACCTACTTTTTAACAAATCGCTTGCCTGTTGTTTCACACGGTGTAACTTGCGTGCCATACATGAAATTTTACATGAAACACATTACAGTTCTGATACTGTCGCTGTCCCTTTGCACCAGTGTCATCGGACAGGATTCCACTTCAAGGTCACCTAGGTTTGTGGTGAAACCTGCTTATCTTAATTCGATGGTGACGCAACGTGCTCGTCCCGGATATAAATCATTAACCGATAGCCTGGCACAGGAAATAACGGCTTTACGGAATCAAAATGATTCATTGCTGTTATTGCTGAATGATGAAATGTCGAAAGCTAACTTACTTGATACTGAATTAAAGGATAAGACAGAGGCTAATGAAAATCTGAAAAGTGAATTGGTACTTTCAAAAGGAAATCAGTTACAGACCTCTCATACCAGTTCCATCCTGTTAATCTTTAATGTTATTGTGGCGGTAATTTTACTGATTGCCATATTCTGGTTTTATATGCGTCGTAAAAATCCTGGTAGTGATGAGGAAGAAACGGAAGTAAGAACTGTTTCTGCTGCGGTTAAGGATAATGTGGAGACACGTATGGATCGTATTGAAAAGCTTGGAAGGTTACGGGATAAGGGCTTGCTTACAGAAGAAGAATTTCAGCTGCAGAAAAAACAAATTCTGGATTAATTTCCTGAGATAAAATGAGAAGTATTTCCAGCCAGTTCCGAAGGGTAACACCGATTATGCTGATATCATACCTGCTGGTATTTTTAAGTCAGCTCGTAGTAATCATCATCAGCACTTATAAAAATATTCCACTGGATACCTTTACACAGGATCCTACACAAAAGATGAATGCACCGTTTTACATAGGAGCATTTTCAAATATTGGTGTAATGTTCTGGAGTGGTGCTACGGTGTTATGTTTGTTTACTGCATATATAGTAAGAGAGCGCTTTAATAATAATACAGATTTTAAATTTCTCCTGGTTTCCGGACTGATAACATTGCTGCTTGCTTTTGATGATATGTTTCTGTTGCATGAAGAAGTGTTGCCACGTTATATGCATATACCAACAAATGCAGTAATCCTTACGTACATCAATATTTTCATCATATATATTATCCTTTTCTGGCGCAAGATCCTTTCAACTGAGTTCATCATCCTTTTATCAGCTTTCTTTCTCTTAGGATTATCTACAGTTATTGATCTGTTACCACTTCCTATGGAGAAGGATTCATTCCTGGAAGATGCCATTAAGCTTTTCGGTATTGTAAGCTGGTTTATCTATTTCTGCAGGTACTGCCGCCAGCTCTTACGGTTATCATAACTCATATTTTTTATCTTACATTCGGATTCATTATCCGCAGATTTTTCATTTCCCCTTAGGTAGATTGATTTTAACCCTGCAACTTTCTCAATTAGCGTAACAAATTCTGAGTTATACAACATCCATATATATATTGTATGCTTAATATAAAAGTGTAAAAGGATGTAGTAATTCAATCTATACAGTATTCTCATTATTAATTATGATT
>JBDTVD010000360.1:0-3792 GCA_040007375.1 Bacteroidota bacterium
GAGACATCAGAAAATTACAACATTGGCTAATTGGCTAATTCAAAAATTGGCTAATTTTTTTTTAATACCCCAGAGCAGGACCTAACCATCGTTCTGCATCTTCAATCGTCATTCCTTTTCTTGCAGCATAATCCTCCACCTGGTCGCGTTGAATTTTTCCTAATCCGAAATAGTGTGCATCAGGATGTGCGAAATATAATCCGCTCACTGCTGATGTTGGATACATAGCAAGACTTTCTGTTAAGATAATTCCTGTTTCATTTTCTACATCAAGCAACTCCCACAAAATAGTTTTTTCAGTGTGATCCGGTTGAGCAGGATAACCTGGCGCAGGACGAATTCCCTGATATTTTTCTTTGATGATTTCCTCATGACTTAAACTTTCTTCTTTTGCATAACCCCACAATTCAGTACGCACTTTTTTATGCATTAGTTCGGCAAAGGCTTCTGCAAGACGATCAGCTAATGCCTTTAACATGATGGAAGAATAATCATCATGATCCTTTTCAAACTGCTCAATATATTTCTCAATACCAAATCCTGTTGAAACAGCAAAGCCACCAACATAATCGCAGGCAGCCTGTTCTTTTGTATATATAAAATCAGCCAGTGCAATGTTTGGTGTTCCTTCCGGCTTTAATGTCTGTTGGCGTAAAGTATGAAACGTACACAGTTCATCCTGCAGATCTGCATCTTCAAAAACTTTTATATCATCATTCACACGAATAGCAGGGTAAATTCCAATCACCGCTTTTGCTGTCAGCCATTTCTCACTGATAATTTTCTTCAGCATATCCTGTGCTTCATTGAAAAGTTTTGTTGCCTCTACTCCTCTTTCTTTATCCTCCAGGATGCGCGGGTAACTTCCCTTCATCTCCCAACTATGAAAAAACGGTGACCAGTCTATATATGTTGCAATTTCCTCCAGTGAATAATCATCGAATGTCATAGTACCAATGAAGGTAGGTTCTGCAACTTCAGATTTATTTAACACCACCCCATTTTCTCTAGCCTTTTCTAAAGAAATAAATTTTGTTTGTGCACGATCTAACTTATGATACTCACGCAATCTTTCATATTCTGCCGAAACTTCCTTCACAAAATCTGCACGTAAATCCTTCGATAATAAATTACTTACAACAGGAACACTTCGTGATGCATCGTTAACATGTATAACAGGATGTTTATAATGAGGTTCAATTTTTACTGCAGTATGAACTTTACTTGTTGTTGCACCACCAATCAGAAGTGGAATTGTAAATCCCTGTCGTGACATTTCTTTTGCAACATGCACCATTTCATCCAGTGAAGGAGTGATCAATCCACTCAAACCAATTACATCCACTTCATGTACACGTGCTGCTTCCAGAATTTTATCTGCAGCAACCATCACTCCCATATCCACAATATCATAACCATTGCAGGCCATTACAACGCCAACAATATTTTTACCAATGTCGTGTACATCACCTTTCACCGTTGCCAATAATACTTTACCATTTTTTGAACCCTGCACTTTTTCTTT
The DNA here is from genome assembly GCA_040007375.1 of Bacteroidota bacterium. Classification (GTDB taxonomy): domain Bacteria; phylum Bacteroidota; class Bacteroidia; order AKYH767-A; family OLB10; genus JANOXC01. Next base: position 1,526 of record JBDTVD010000360.1, read on the forward strand.
TTCAAGATACGGCTGAAGATATGCAACAGCTTTTTTCATTACACGCGCACTCTTCACCACCTGAGGTAAAAACATTTTTCCTGCACCAAACAAATCACCTACTACATTCATTCCGGCCATTAACGGACCTTCAATAACATGTAACGGTTTATCATATTTCAATCGTGCTTCTTCAATATCAATCTCTATATAATCTGTAATTCCTTTTACCAGTGAATGTGAAATACGATTCTCAACAACTTCATTTCTCCATAATTCTTCTTTAGCCTCACGTTCTACACTAATTCCTTTTAAACTTTCTGCATGATGTATCAATCGTTCAGTTGCATCTTCTCTTCTGTCGAGTAATACATCTTCAACTAGCTCCAGCAATTCTTTTTCAATTTCATCATAAATCTGCAACTGTCCTGGATTTACAATTCCCATATCCATTCCTGCTTTTACTGCATGATATAAAAACGCAGCATGAATGGCTTCACGCACATGATCATTTCCTCTGAATGAAAAAGAAACATTACTTACACCACCACTTATTTTTGCATAAGGTAAATTTTCTTTTATCCATTTTGTAGATTGAAAAAAGTCAAGTGCATTTTTACGGTGTTCATCCATCCCTGTTGCAACAGGAAATATATTCGGATCGAAAATAATATCCTGCGGAAGAAAATGCACCTGCTCCGTTAAAATTTTATATGCACGACTGCAGATTTCAATTCTTCTCTGCAATGAATCTGCCTGACCATTCTCATCAAATGCCATCACAATAACAGCAGCACCATATTTAAGAACAGTTTTCGCCTGCCTGATAAATTCTTCTTCTCCACCTTTCAATGAAATAGAATTTACAATAGATTTTCCCTGCGTACATTTTAATCCTGCTTCAATGGCTTCAAATTTTGATGAGTCAATCATCAACGGAAGTTTTGAAATGTCAGGTTCCGATCCAATCAGCTGTATATATTTTGTCATAGCAGCTACAGCATCAAGCATACCTTCATCCATATTAATATCTATTGCCTGTGCACCACCTTCCACCTGATCGCGCGCAACACTTAATGCTTCCTCATATTTATCTTCTTTAATCAAACGCAGGAATTTTTTCGAACCTGTTACATTTGTTCTTTCACCAACATTCATAAAATTAGAATCAGGTCGAAGTGTTACAGCTTCAAGTCCGCTGAGACGGAGATAAGGTTCTACAAAAGGAATTTTACGTGGTGGTGTTTTGCGTGCATGTTTTGCAATGTGTCGGATATGTTCAGGAGTTGTTCCGCAGCATCCACCAACAATATTTACAAAACCACTCTGCAGAAAATCATCAACCTGCACACACATCTGTTCAGGAGTTTCATCATACTCACCAAACTGATTTGGCAATCCTGCATTCGGATAACACGATATATAAAATGGTGCTTTATCACTTAATTCTTCCAGGTAAGGACGCATCTCTTTCGCACCTAAAGCGCAATTCAAACCAATGCTTAACAGATCAACATGTGAAACACTATTTAAAAATGCTTCTACCGTTTGTCCGCTTAATGTTCGTCCGCTTGCATCAGTAATAGTACCGCTTATCATCACCGGTAATTTTACATTCTTCTCTTCAAAAACACTTTGCACAGCAAACAATGCAGCTTTTGCATTCAATGTATCAAATATCGTTTCAATCAAAAGCAAATCAACACCACCATCCATCAACCCACGAACCTGCTCTGTATATGCATTCACCACTTCATCCCATGTTACAGCACGAAAACCCGGATCATTAACATCAGGAGATAAAGAAAGTGTGCGGTTTGTGGGGCCAAGTGCTCCTGCAACATATTTATTTACAGAAGGAGATTCCTCTTCTTCATCACCATTGGTTGTTACTTTTGATTTTGATAATATATATTCTTTAACAGCTTCCTTAGCTAATCGTGCAGACTCATAATTCAGCTCATACGCCAGCTCCTCCATCTTATAATCAGCTAGAGAAATCTTCTGCGCATTGAATGTATTGGTTTCAATAATATCGGAACCTGCATTTAAATATTCAGCATGAATAGCTTTTATAATATCAGGACGTGTTAATGAAAGCAGATCATTATTTCCTTTCAGATCCTGCTTCCATGTTGCGAAACGCTCGCCACGGTAATCATTTTCTTCCAGCTTATAACGCTGTATCATGGTACCCATTGCACCATCAATAATTAAAACACGCTTCTCCAGTTCTTTTCTGATATCCATATATATCCAGTTTATATATAAGTTACTTTTCTACTATT
>JBDTVD010000361.1:0-3787 GCA_040007375.1 Bacteroidota bacterium
GTGGGATGTAAAATGTAAAATGTGAAATGTGAGATGTAAAATGTGAAATGTGAGATGTACTAATCAAAAAAAGCAGGCAACTGATGAGAAGCCTGCTCTATGATTTAACTACGGATACTAATTGCTATGAAGTATGAATTGAATTTTCAGATTGCATTTAGAATTTATAGATTGCTCCCAGACGCAGACTTTCTAATCCGAAGCTGATTTCAAATCCACTTGTTTTAAAACTTTTTGCAGTAGTATCATGTGTATCATCAGGTTTATTATCTCTTGAAATATAATTCAACATACCATAACTCATATCCAGATAAAAATGTTTTGAGATCATGTAATTCACACCGGGATAAACAAGAATACCAATAGAGCTGTATTTATCTTTACGTGTGTAAGTGTTGATTGTACCATTTGCGCCGACATAAGTTGCTTTTTGCTGATCCGTTCCTGATCCGATATTCAGATTCAACTGACCATAAAACGATGCTTTTTCAATTGGTTTCCCCTGCAAACGAAATGCAGGTCCAAAATGTAGTTCTGTTGTTTTATCATCAGAAGGTTTTTCCTTAGTTCCGGTTATTCCGATATTCAATCCGATACCAAAACCTGCATTTACCATGTACAGAAACTGCGGGTTAAAGGTATAACCGGAAGTTACAAAGTCATCTGGTTTACTTTCTGTTTTAGAAGAATGAAATCCTACACTACCTCCCAACAACAGATCATTAGCAACAAATTGTGCATGTGTTAATCCTGCCTGGAATGCAAATGCAATTACTATCAATAATTTTTTCATATAAGGTTGATTAAATTTTGCCGCAAAGTAATGGCTTCAATTAATACAAAAGCTTTTTATCTGCTCAAAATGAAAATCTCCACTGATAAAATTATTTCCGGAATAGATGTTAATTACATCACGATAAAAAAAATTAAGAAAAATCTTTATAAAAAAACAGGAGGCATCTGTTGAGTAACAAATACCTCCTGCACTTTTTTAAAATGTTACATAAGCACCCAGCATAAGAGAAGTTAAGTCCAGATTAAGCACAAATCCACTGGTTTTATAGTCCTCAACTGTTCCATGTGAATTATCAGGTTTATTGTTTCTTGACCCATAGGAAAGCATTCCATATCTCATATCCAGATAAAAATGCGGCTTCACCATGTAATTAATTCCCGGAAAAAGAGTAGCTCCAACTGTGCTGTATTTATCTTTCCTTGTATAGTCAGTCTGTACAAAAGTTACAGGATCAAAATAGGTTGTTTTTCTTTCCTCCGATCCGGAGCCAATATCAATATTAAGTTGTCCATAACAGGATGCTCTTTCAACCCATTTACCCTGGAAACGAACCGCTGGACCAAAATGAAGATCAGTTGTTTTATCATCAGATGGTTTACTCTTAGTGCCCTCAATACCGAAGTTAAGTCCGACAGCAATATTAGGGTTAACAAAGTAAAGCACCTGTGGACTGAATTGATAACCGGAAGTTTTTATGTCATCTGGCTGGCTCTCTGTTTTAGAAGAATTAAAACCAATGCTTCCTCCGAGAAGAATATTTCCCTCAGCAAATTGAGCATGTGCCCATGCTGGCATTAAACCCATTGCAGTAATGAATAACAGTTTTTTCATGTTTGTTTGTTTGATTTTGTTTACCGAAAGTTAGTTTGGAAATTGTACCTGATAAACATTGTTTGAGATTTTTATTAACTAAAAACCTCTAAGAAGTAGAATATGAAAAGTTTTGGTTGCATCTTATTGGCTCATCTTTTACTTTTGCAATCTGTTTTTTTAAAACCCCAAACCACCTGTGAAAGAAGAACATGTTAAATGGCATAGCTCCATTATTGGCCGCGATTTCGAAATGCTCACCTTCGGCCATGCCGGACTTCCTCTGATTATTTACCCTACAAGCATGGGATCCTATAATCAGAATAAGGATTTTAAACTGATTGAAGCTATCAGTTGGTTCATCGAAAAAGGCCTGGTCAAGGTATACTGCCCTGACAGTATCGATAATGACTCTTTTTACAATAAGAATGCACATCCATCACACCGTATTGCCAATCATAATTTGTACGACCGTTTAATTATGGATGAAGTGGTTGGCAGAGCCAGTCATGAAACAGGACGCCATCGTGTAGCTGTTGCAGGATGCAGCTTCGGAGGATATCATGCTATCAATTTTGCATTCCGTCACCCGGAACGTGTTGAGCATGTTTTCAGCATGGGTGGTGCATTTGATATCAGAAGCCATTTGGATGGTTATTATGATGACACTGTTTTTTACAATAACCCTGTTGATTTCCTTCCGGGTTTGCATAATGATAATTTGTACAGGATGGGAATTGTTATTGGTGCAGGTGAACATGATTTCTGTTTACCGCAGAATTACCGTCTGGCAGAAATAATGAATAAGAAAGGAATGAAATACTGGCTGGATGTAAGACCTAATGAAGTTCACGACTGGCCTGTATGGCGCCGCATGCTTCCGGATTACCTGGGAAGAATGAACTTCGGATAAACAGTATATATAAAACGAATTAAACTCACAACTCTTTATAATAAACTAAACACCATATTTAAGAATGAAAAAAATTGGAATTTTGCATGGACAGGAACGCAGTTTCCCGGAGGCATTGGTTGCCCGCATCAACGAAAAAAATGAAAAAGGAATTATGGCTGAGCCAGTAGTAATCGACAAGGTTATGCAGGGCGAACCATCAGGTTATGCAGTGATTTTAGATCGCATATCTCAGGACGTTCCGTTTTATCGCGCTTACCTGAAGAATGCTGCATTATGTGGTACAACCGTTATCAACAATCCATTCTGGTGGAGTGCTGACGAAAAATTCTTCAATAATTGCCTGGCTACAAAGATTGGCGTTCCTGTTCCAAAAACAGTAATCCTTCCTTCTAACCAGTGGCCTGATGATACCAGTGAAAAATCATTCAGCAATCTGAAAATGCCTCTCGACTGGCCGAATATTTTTGAATACACAGGATTCCCAACGTATATGAAACCACATTCTGGTGGTGGATGGAAGAGCGTTTATAAACTGAATAATGCTGATGAATTTTATCATGCACATCAAACAACAGGACAACTGGTAATGATGCTTCAGGAAGAAATTGAATTCCAGTCTTACTATCGTTGCTATTGCATCGGACAGAAAGATGTTCGCATCATGGAATATGAGCCACGTAATCCACATCATCTGCGTTATGTACATAACTTCTTCAATGATGATAAAAAGATTATTGATCTTATTCATGATTACACACTGCGTTTGAATGATGCATTAGGTTATGATTTCAACACTGTTGAATTTGCAGTTCGTGATGGTATTCCATATGCTATCGATTTCTGCAATCCTGCTCCTGATGCTGATATTAATTCAGTAGGTGCTGAGAATTTTGAATGGGTGATTGAAACTGCAGCGAACATGTGTATCCGCAAAGCGAAAGAACATAAAGAAGGTGCTGATAATCTTACATGGGGAACATTCATGCAGAATGCAACACAGGGAAAAAGCCCAAGTATGCCTGCAGCGAAAACCGGAAAGGTGAAAAAGGCAGTTGCTGAAAAAGTTTAGAACGTAAAACAATTTATATAAAGCCCGGTAGATCTGCCGGGCTTTTTTTATTATTGCAGAAGCAGGATTTGTTTAGATGCAGCAACGATATATATATACAGCTTTTGTAATACTGGTTACATTCCTCAGTGTTTTTTATATTGATCTGTGGCATAATGCCAATACCATTTCCAGATTACTTCCGGTAAAAGCTCTT
>JBDTVD010000362.1:0-3785 GCA_040007375.1 Bacteroidota bacterium
AGGATGTGATTTATAATACCTTTATTCAAAAGCATTTTAAAGAAATTGAAAAAAAGTGCAATGATGATATTTTAAATTATCTGTTAATTCCCGACAGAGGTCCGAGAAAATACAATGTAGATACTTTTGCATATATAATTGAACATGGATCCAATACTTTACCTTTTATAGAAAAATGGATTTCCTGGATTAAACAGGGAAGGTTTGACGGAGGTGAAAAAGACAATGAGGGATCGGAAATTCTGTATTTAAAATTTAATCATATCTCTCCATCAAAGCAGGAATTGTTTCAGCCTATTATTAAAGCAGCACATGATCATGTGTATTATTTGCTGAAACTAAGTTTAACTGAGACAGATATTAATAAGGGTTTATATCATTTAATAGGAATGCTTCATGGTAAGTACAAACATGCTGAAGAAATTAAATCTGAAGTTCTTTCACGTATATATTTTGATGGATATACCAATGAACAGCAACTGTTATTTTATAAAATTGAGGAAGGATTTAATGCATTGATAGATCTATTACAGGTCCCTGAAGAAAAGCAACTGCAAAGCAACTTGCAAAGTGTAATTTTTGAATTATATGATCTGGATAATATAACAGGTTTCTGGTGGAAATAATATAAACAGAAAATTAAAAAACAACTGTCTTTTTTGATTGAGTGTTTTTTAAATCGTGATCTTTTTCAATTATTAATGTTCTTTTGTCAACTCAGGAAAATTCTTCTTCTACCACCTCCCCCTGCGGGTACTCCTCCTGAAAACAGGAGGAGAGTTTTTTGGGTTTCTGGTAAAGACAATTATTTTTTTTAATTTTCTGCAGGATTTTGTTGTACTTTAAAATAATAACCGAAAACTAACCGGCAATTAACATCATGCAAAACGATCGCTTAAATAATCTTCCTTATCTGATAAAAAAACGTAAGTCGCTGCGCAATAACGGGACATCAGCAGAAGCAACTTTGTGGTTAGCATTAAAAGGAAAACAATTAGATGGAAGAAAATTCAGGAGACAACATAGTATTGCAAATTATATTCTTGATTTTTACTGCCCTTCCGAAAAAATAAATATTGAACTGGATGGAGCACATCATTTTACCGAAAAAGGAACAGAACAGGATAAAATTAGAGATGAGTTTTTAAATGGTTTAGGAATACAGGTTATCAGGATTGAGAATAAAGAAGTGTTTGAGAACATGGAGAATGTATTGGAGATGATTAAGTGTTGTTTTAAAAAGTGATCTTTTATCAATCATTAATGTTCTTCTGTCAACTCAGCAGATTCTTCTTCTACCACCTCCCCCTTCGGGGACTCCTCCTGAAAGCAGGAGGAGAATTTTTGTTTTATGCGGCAGAAAAATAATTTCCCTCCAAAAAAATTCCATCAATCCTGGAATCGGTTAAATCTTAGTTCAGGCAATATTTTATTACATTTGAAAATCATATTTTATTAACCCATCTACATCATGAAGTCAAAACTACTCACTTTATTATTTCTGTTTATGATATCTGTTTCATTCTGTCAGACTCCGGGGAATGCTTTGGATTTTGATGGTGTTAACGATTATGTTGTTTGCCCTCTACCTGCAGTATTTACAAATATTGCTGCTAATGATTTTACTGTTGAAGCATGGGTAAATTCGCAGGGAGGTGTTTTCAACCGTATTTTATTTGCACAGAACACCACAAGTAATTTCGTAGCACTTGGCATGGGAACAGCTAATACTGTTTTTTTCTATGTGATTTCATCAGGTACTACATACAGTACAGAAACAGCAACCAGTATAACTACAAATCAATGGACACATATTGCTGCACGATGGAAAGCTGCCACACAAACTGTAGAAGTATTTATTAATGGAGTACCGGAACTAACTTCTGCTGCAGGTGGATCATCAAATGCTACATCTAATACGATGACGATTGGTGCACGTACTGATGGTGCACAATTTTTTGAAGGTGCCATTGATGAAATCAGAATCTGGAATATATATCGTGCCGACTGTTCCATTTCTGCAAATATGAATACGGAATTAACAGGAAGTGAACCGAACCTGGTAACATATTATAAATTTAATCATGGTAACGCAGGAGTAAATAATGCAGGCGTCACTACACTTGCTGATTCTGCCGGTACAGCAAATGGTACACTTACAGGTTTTACTTTAAACGGAACATCATCAAACTGGATTACTTCGGGAGCTGTAATTACTTCTTCTGGAATGCAGGCAACTGTAAACACTGCAGTTGGTGTGAATGGAAATACTCTTAGCTCACTACAAACAGGCGGCACTTATCAATGGATTGATTGCAACAATGGAAATGCAATTATTCCCGGACAAACAAATCAAAGTTACACACCTGCAACATCAGGAAATTATGCAGTAATCGTTTCTCAGAACAACTGCACTGATACTTCCATCTGTTATGTTGTTAATGTATCCGCAATTACAACCTATTCTGAAAACAGCATCCTTGAAAGCTATCTGAATCCTGTAAAATCTTCTTTATATATAAACCTGAATCGTAAAGAAACATCGATTGTTCTGGAAATTTTTGATGTTACCGGAAAAATTGTCCAGTCAAATACTTTTATATATACTGATAAAATAGTAATGCCTTTCAATCATCAACCAGGTTTATACTTTGCAAGGATTAATAATGGTTCTGCAACAACATCTTTCCGTTTTATTAAGGAGTGATGCTGATTTACGAGTAAGAAAATCAGAACTTAACTTGATAAGCATTCTTTTAATGGTTTAGAACGGGATGTTTTTCTTAACATAAGGAGTGCACTTTCTTTTAATTGACGAACTCTTTGTGAACTTATACTGAGTTGATCAGCAATTTCTTCAAATGATAACGGTACTTCGCCATTCAAACCAAAACACAGTCGCAATATATTTGCTTCATTGGATGGTAATGTGGAAATTGCTAATTCGATTTCAATTTTAAGTGATTCCCTTGAAAGTTTCTGTTCTACATTTTCAGAGCTATTATCTTCTAAAATATCCAGTAAAGTAAGATCATCGTTATCTGCAATATGCGTATTTATAGAGACCGATCTCTTTGAAATATTCAATGCATTTATAACATCCTTCGGAAGAATACATAATTCATTTGCAATCTCTTCATAAGTTGGTTCGCGTTGCAGTTGCTGTTCCATTTTTGTGAATTCCTTTCGAATCCTGTTGATCCTCTCAATTTTGTTAGAAGGAAGTCTTACTGTGAGGCATTGTTCGTTAATCGCATCCTGTATTGCCTGACGAATATACCATACGGCATAAGAAATTAATTTAAACCCTCTTGTTTCGTCAAATCGTTTTGTCGCTTTCATAAGGCCGATGTTACCTTCATTAATAAGATCATTTAAAGTGAGACCGTAATTTTGATATTGCTTGGCAACGGATACAACAAAGCGGAGATTTGCTTTGGTAAGTTTATCCATTGCTATCTGATCACCTTGCCTAATCCTTTGTGAAAGTTTTATTTCCTCCTCAATAGAGATCATTGGCTCACGATTTATTTCCTGTAGATATTTATTCAGTGAAAATGTTTCTCTATCTGTAATTTGTTGTGTAATTCTTAACGAACGCATTATATATTATTAAAATTAAAAGCAGAAGAGATTTCTCCGGCAAGGCTGTTTAACAAGCCGGAAGATTTATAGTTAGTCTGTTAACCCTTTTAATGATTGTAGTATTTAAAACTACACAGTATTTTACATCCGACTGTTCAATGCTTTACAATCTGCCCGACTGAAATTCTCCATTGCAGGAA
>JBDTVD010000363.1:0-3776 GCA_040007375.1 Bacteroidota bacterium
GGAGAGGAGGATAATTGAAATTTTTAAAATGACTTTATTATTTATATTACTAATTTGAACCTCTAATTTCTACATCTGAAGGCAAAAAAAAATCTCCCTGAACAAGTCGCGGGAGATTTATATAGAAGTATTGTAATCCATATGAATTGCGACTTATCTATCCGCAAAATCCTGCGGCAGGAATTGCCACCGTTTGACTGTGATACCGAAGTACAACAACCATGGTTGGCAAGGTTTCAAAGGGCTCAGTCCCTCCACCTTTCATGATAAGTAAACCTAAGGGTTATAAAGAACGAGTTGCAAATATAATACAATTCTAAATTATAGTTATGATACTTTTGCGCCGTGATTTACAAATATTATATCCTTTATAAACCCTACGGTTACCTCTCACAATTTACTGATGAAGCAGGTCATCCCGGACTTAACCAGCTGATAGAAATTCCCCGTGATGTGTATGCAGTGGGTCGTCTTGATCATGATAGTGAAGGACTTCTTCTTCTTTCCAGCGATAAGAAACTCAACATAAAACTGCTGGATCCTGTTCAGCAACATTACCGTACTTACTGGGTGCTGGTTGATGGTTTAGTTTCAGAACTGGCTCTGGAAAGATTGCGTAAAGGAGTACTCATCAGTCTCTCAGGAAGCACTTATCAAACACTTCCTGCAAAAGCTGTTATAATGCCCGAACCCGAATTGCCCGAGCGTTCGGTGAAGGTGCGTGTACGGAAACATATTCCAACTACATGGATTGAACTCACTCTTACAGAAGGAAAGAACAGGCAGGTTCGACGAATGACGGCTATGGTAGGGAATCCTACTCTGCGATTGGTGCGTTATGCTATGGAAGATATTAACCTCGGCACAATGAAACCTGGTGATTTACTGGAACTGGATAAAGATTTCATTTATAAAAAGCTGAAGCTTACCTGATTTTTTTACATTTTTGAGCACTATTAAAAATCCACGTTAATGAAGAAGATATTTCTTATTGCAGCAACGCTGCTTAGTCAACTTGTTGTTGGCCAGAATAAAATTACCCCTGAATTGTTATGGAAGCTCGGCCGTGTTAGTGAGCCGCAACTTTCTCCTGATGCAAAAACAGTAGTGTACAATGTGCGCACTTTTGATGTTGCTGCCAACAAAGGACAGGGTGATATTTATATTGTTGCTTCTGTTGGCGGACTTGCAATGAAACTGGCTGCTGATCCTGCACAGGATGAAACTTCAGCAAGATGGAGACCTGATGGAAAGAAAGTTGGTTTTCTTTCTGCTGATAAAAACGGCGACAACCAGTTGTTTGAAATTAATACTGACGGTAGTGCACGTACACAAATAACTTCTGTGAAAGGTGGTATTAATATGTTCGGTTATGCAACACCAATGAATTATATATGGTATGCTGCAGATGTTAAGCTCGATAAAAAACCAAGTGAAATTTATCCTGATCTTCCAAAAACAGATGGAGCACGCATCATTGATGGATTGATGTATCGTCACTGGAACGCATGGGAAGATTATGCATATAGTCATGTTTTTGTTGCGGCATATACAGACGGACACCCTGCAGGTGCTGCTACAGATATTATGCAGGGTGAACGTTATGACTGTCCACTGCAACCTTTTGCTGGTGATGAAGATATTTCCTTTTCTTCTGATGGAAAATCAATTGCATATTCCTGCAAGAAGTTAAATGGTACTGCTTATGCTATGAGTACAAACTCTGATGTTTATATATATGACATCGCTGCTAAAACAACGATGAATGCAACAGAAGGCATGAATGGTTATGATAACGCTCCAGTGTATTCAGCTGATGGAACAAAGATGTTATGGCTGAGCATGGAAACTGCAGGATATGAATCAGACCGCAACCGTTTATTTATATGGGATGCAGCAACAAAATCAAAAAAAGAATTATTAACTGCATTTGATTACAGCGTTGATAAAGCACTATTTTCTGCTGATGGTAAGATGGTTTATTTTCTTGCAGGAATTAACGGAACACATCAGTTGTTTAGTTACGACATGAATCCGAAATCGAAAGCACCATTACGTCAGATTACAAACGACCAGGCTGATTACAATGAGTTGCAGGTTGGAACACTGAATAAGAAAGCACATATTATAACAAGCAGAACAGACATGACTAATCCTGCTGAATTATATATAGTAGATGCAGGAACAGGAGTTGCAACAGCATTAACATCAACAAATGCTGCAACATGGGGAAGCATTAAAAAACCAAAGGTGGAGAAACGCATGATTAAAACCAGTGATGGAAAAGACATGCTGACATGGGTGATTTATCCACCGGATTTTGATAAGACGAAAAAATATAAAACATTATTATTCTGCCAGGGTGGACCACAAAGTATAGTAAGCCAGGCATTTTCTTACAGATGGAATTTCTCCTTGATGGCTGCCAATGATTATATAATAGTTGCTCCGAACAGAAGAGGATTACCATCATTCGGAGAAGCATGGAACGATCAGATTCAAGGTGATTGGGGAGGACAGGCAATGACAGATTTACTTTCTGCAATTGATGATGTGAGTAAAGAAACATACGTTGATAAAGACAGACTCGGTGCTATTGGTGCCAGCTTCGGTGGATATTCTGTTTACTGGTTAGCAGGTCATCACAACAAACGCTTTAAAACATTTATTGCACATTGCGGTGTGTTTAATTTAGAATCGGAATATGGTGCAACAGAAGAAATGTTTTTCGCTAATCATGATATGGAAGGACCTTATTGGAATACACCGGAACCAAAGAGTTATGAGAAATTCAGTCCGCATAAATTTGTGAAGAACTGGGATACACCAATATTAATTATTCATAATGAAAAAGATTTTCGTGTTCCGTTGAATCAGGGAATGGAAGCATTTACTGCAGCGCAATTAAATAATATTCCAAGCAGATTTTTATATTTTCCTGATGAAGGACATTGGGTAACAAAACCACAGAATAGTATTTTATGGCAGAGAGTTTTCTTTGAATGGTTGAATACTACTTTGAAGTGATGAGGTGATTAAGTGATGAGGTGAAGAAGTAAAAAATAAAACAAGAATGCAGATTGAGAATTTCAGTCTGCATTTTTTATTTTGAGTACGATGCCATGCGATTGTTTCAATCAAGGTAAGATTTACTGAACTACTTAGTTGCAAATAAAACTTCTGATGGAGAAGGATTGGTTATTATTTTAAAATTTAACTGATGCGTTACAAACGCATGGCTCAGGCATCCGCGTTACAAACACGGACGATTGTGCGCAACTGTTATTCCATCAATTAATACTATTACTAAAAAAAGCCATTTCAATTTATAACTTCATGCTTTGCAATTACTATTGTTAAACTTCGTTCAGCTTCTTTATACCATGAAGCTTTCTCCATATTTTTAATAAAATCTTTTTCAATACTATTATTCGTTACATTATGCTTTTTGAATTCTTCCAGATATATCTTTATTGCCTCTTTTCTGGGCGGGTTGTACCTAAATTCTACACTTATAACTACAGGATACGCCTTATTATCATGTATAAATGAAATTTCCTTCCTGAGTTTTGCTCTTTCTTCCAAAACTATGATTTTGTGAAGACCATTGTTTAATGCTATTTTCTTACTGTAGCCATTGATGGAATCCTCATCTATTATCAGTTTATTATCGAGAAAAAGTTTGATATGGATGTTCTCTTCATTAAGACTTGTATTAACAATAGTAATTAATGCATCATTCGTTTTCATCATTGAATCAGGCTTGCAATTGCCTA
>JBDTVD010000364.1:0-3762 GCA_040007375.1 Bacteroidota bacterium
ACTTCAGATATCTGGCTGGTAGGAGTGGTTGACAGTTCCATTGTTCAGTCAGCACAGGAACTAACCAATGCGTCAATTTCATTCAATTGTTATCCAAATCCTGCCGGCGATTACATAACAGTTGAAACGAAATCAACAGTGGTTAATGGATATTGCAATATATATGATGTTACGGGTCATATAATCAGATATTACATTTTAAATGAAAACCGGCTTCAGGTAAACACAACTGCATTTTCACCAGGAATTTATATAGTGCAGGTAAAGGATGAAAAAGGAAATGCTGCTGTTAAGAAGCTGGTGAAGTATTAATAAGTTACCCTGCGTGAAATGGTAATTGTCAACCTACAGGAAAATTTCGCTGTTATTCATGTTCCTTGTTTCACACAGAGTTAAAGGAGTAACAGAGTTCACAGAGAAAAGGGAATAATATACTTGTGTTTTTAATTGTCTGAAGAAGTGCTTTTCCATACCGAAATTTCAATTCCCTTTTTATTAAAACTGCTGATGCCCCAGATTTTTTCCTGTTTAACATTTGTGGAATAATCAAAACGTGCTGCTTCTGAGTTTGGTGATAGTGCTGCATTTACAATTACTTTTCCTGTATTAAAATCTTCGTAAATGATATTATAAAAACGATCATAATAATACGCACTTTTCAATTCAGCATTAATGATTAAAATTTTTGTGCGGATACTGATGTTGTCGGAGATCCAGTAATTATCTTTTTTAATGTTGGTGTACATCTTATGATTGGGAATTCTCTTTATAAAATTATAATGACACTGATAGATGTATCCGTCTTTCTGGTTCAGGAATAAATTGTAGGAATAATTAAATCGTGTGTTGTAAAAATCCTGCAGGTAATCGTTGTTGCTGTAATAGGTTGGAATAGTAGCAATATCAAAAGTGTTGAAATATTTGTTCAGCATTTTAAACCAGTCTTCCGGTTTCTGGTAAGGATGTGTTTCCAGTTTATGGTATTTGAAAATGTAGCGATATATATTACGTTCATCATTATCCATTATCAACAGGTTATCATCAGCATCATATTCCAGACTTCTTACACATGAACTGAAACCCAATGCAATGCTGTCTGTCTGAACTCCGGCAGTATCATAAATAAATATATATGGACTGGAGCAGGCGTTAAATGCAATGTTCTCTTTGGAATCAACAGCAATTTTAAAACTGAATCCTGCAGCATTAGTAAATTTAGAAGTGGGTATAGTAAACAACTCTGTTCGTACAAGCCTCCCATCCTGAGCATAAGCGGAGGAGAAGATTAAAAACAGGGAAAGGAAGAATACTATTTTCTTTTGAATAACTAACATATTGATTTCAGAATTTGAACATGCACTTTTGAAAGAGCAGCATACCTTGCGCAAAGAAAATCAATTAAGCAATACCGCTTTTTATAAAGCATAAAAAAACCCTCCCTTTTACAGGAGGGTCCACTCAACCACTAAGAAAAACTAAATCACTAGATCGTTGCAGGTTGTGCCGGCTGCATATTTTTATTTATATCCTCGTTTTTATTTCCTTTTCCCATCCACTTTTTCAACCTGATTTTTAAGTTATCCGATAATAAGTACATTACCGGAACCATAACCAAAGTAAGGAATGTTGCGAAACTTAAACCGAATATCATAGTCCACGAAAGAGGTCCCCAGAAAGCAGTACTGTCGCCACCAATATATATATGAGGGTTAAACTCAGTAAACAATGTTACGAAATCAATATTGAAACCAATAGCAAGCGGAATCAATCCTAATATCGTTGCTGTTGCTGTAAGAATTACAGGAGTCATACGTGTTCTTCCGGCTTCCACAATTGCATCATACGTATTCATTCCCTGTTCTCTCATCAGATCAGTAAACTCTACAAGCAGAATTCCATTCCTCACCACAATTCCGGCAAGAGCAACAATACCAACTCCTGTCATTACAATAGAGAATTCCATTTTGAAAATACTGAAGCCGATAAATACACCAATTAAACTGAATACAATTTCAGTAAGAATGATAATTGGTTTGCTCCATGAGTTAAATTGCGTAACAAGAATTAAGAATATTAATCCTAATGATATCATCAATGCATTTCCGAGGAACGCTCCTGTTTCAGCCTGCTCTTCCTGTGATCCTGCAAACTTTACAGTAACACCTGACGGAGTTTGAAAATCTTTCATAGCACCCTGAACCTGATTTACCACTTCCTGTTCATTATATCCTGTTAAAACATTTGATGATAATGTTACGATACGTTTTTGATTCTTACGTTTTATTGCACCATATGTATTGTTATAATCAACATCAGCAAAAGCACTTAACGGAACATTACGAACTGCACCATTCATACTCATATCACGATAAGTAATTTTCAGGTTCTTCAGCATATCAGGATTATTACGTTGATCCTCCTGGTAACGCAACATGATTTTATATTCATCATTTACATCACGGTATTTAGAAACTTCTCTTCCCAAAACAGCCATGTTAATTTCATTACCGATCTGACCTGTACTTATTCCTTCACGGTTTGCTCTTTCACGATCAATGTGGAATGCAATCTGTGGTTTGTTATCCTGTAAATCATTTCTCAATTCTTCCACACCACTAATACGTTTTGCATCCAGATGTTTCTTCAATGATTTACTTGTTGCAATGAGATCTTCAATATTATCACCTGTTATTTCAATACTTACCGGTTTACCAACAGGAGGTCCGCCCTGCTCCTGTGCAACAGTAATTTCTGCACCAGGAATTCCTTTAAGAGCTTTACGGAGTTTATCAAGATATATCAATGTAGATTTTCCATCACGTTTACCAAACTCTACAAATGCAACACTCACTTTACTCTTGTTTGCATAATATCCCTGGTCTTCATCCTGTGGATCAGTAACACCAACACCAACATTTGCAATTACCGATTTTACCAATGGATTTTTTACGCCATTTGGAGCAAGCACATTATATACTCTCTTTTCAATAATTTTTGTAATGGAATCTGTATATGCCTGATCAGTTCCTATTGGCAAATTTGCATACACAAATACGAAGTTAGGATCTGCAGCAGGAAAGAAACTTACTCCACCATTTCTTACTGAAATCATTATAAAAGAAATAATAAGAATACCAAATGTACTTACCATCATTGTTTTCGGACGATGCAATGCCCATTCAAGAAAACGGGTATAACGAACCTGGAATGCAGGCCATGTTTTTGTCTGGAATTTTTCAATCAATTTATGTAACCAGAAACGATGAATCAGATTAAGAATAAAAAATAACACAACCAGATTACCCATTCCGAATGAACCTGATATATAAAACAACGCAGCAATTGCAATGAATATAATAGAAGTAATTTTTAATCCTTTGCGTGGGTCATGTTCTTTTACATGTGGTTTCATAAACTGCACAGCAAACACCGGATTAATAACATAGGCAACAAGTAGTGATGCCATTAAAGTTATGATAAGTGTAATAGGAAGGAAGAACATAAATTTACCAATGATACCTTTCCAGAATGCCAGCGGAATAAAAGGAGCAAGTGTAGTAAGTGTACCTGATAATACAGGAAGAAACACTTCACCTGCAGCCATCTTTGCAGCAGTTACAATATCACGTTTACCATTATCATAGATACGATGTGTGTTTTCAATTACCACAATTGCATCATCCACCACAATACCTAATGCAAGAAGAAAAGAGAATAACACAATCATGTTTAAAGTAAAACCTATTGTAGGCATAAACAGGA
>JBDTVD010000365.1:0-3760 GCA_040007375.1 Bacteroidota bacterium
AGAACATTATATTTTCACTCCCATTACTAATATATCATCTGTCTGTTCTGTTTCTTTTCTGTATGTGGATATAAAATTTTCCAAAGCAATTCCCTGTTCTTTCATTGGCAGGTGTTGTACTGATAAAAGTTGCTCTTTAAAACGTTTCCTGGTGAGTTTCTTTTCTGCTTCACCACCAAACTGATCTGCGAAGCCATCACTGAAAATATATATGCTGTCACCTGACTCAAGTTGTATTTCATGATTGGTGAAAGGTTGAATATGATCACTTTTACCAATTGATTGCTTGTTGGCTTTTGTCTCAATAAGTTCTCCATTCCTGATTAACCACAGTGGATTATTTGCACCAGCCCATAGTAATTTTTTTGAATGAAGGTTTAAAGCACAAATCGAAATATCCATTCCATCCTGAATCTCCTCTTCACTTGTAGAAAAATTCTCAATAATTATTTCAGCAGTTTTATCAAGTATTGCTGCTGGTTGAGTCAATTCAAATTCTCTCACAGCTCTGTTCAATGCATTGTTGCAAACTACAGAAACCATTGCACCGGGAACACCATGACCAGTACAATCGCAGGCAGCAAATAGTATTTTGTCATCCACTTTTTCCATCCAGTAAAAATCACCTGCAACAATATCTTTGGGTTTATAAAGTATGAAGTACTGTTCCAGATTTTGTTTTATTATTTTTTGAGAAGGAAGAATTGCATTTTGAATTCTTAATGCATAGGAAATGCTGGATAATATTTCCCGTTGTTTTTCTTCCAGCATTTTATGCTGATCTTTAATGATGATGTGTGCTTTATCAGTAACGCGAAAATTATACATCAGGAAAGCAACCATAGCACCCAGGAATAATATCATAATAAATGTAAACTGCTTCTCCGTGCTGTTCTCTTTTATAAGAGTAAAAATTAATATTAATGGAATAGCAACAAATCCAATACGATGCGGCCTTGAATGAATCAGTTTATTTCTGATGTTACGTTTCCAGTCTTCTGTATTCTTTTTTGTCATCAGTTATTATATATAGTACTCATTTTTACTCCATTCATCAAGGTCTGGTAAACTACGCAATAACGTTCCGTAAGTCTGATAAGAGATGCTATTTGTTCTGCTGTTGCATCACTGTCAAGTTTAATGAATATCCGGATAGCCTGAAAACCTACACTTACTTCCTTTGAAACACCCAGTGTACCACGAAAATCAAGATCACCTTCCGCAAGAATTGACCCTTCATTAATAGTTATTCCAATAGATGTAGCCACTGCCTGCATTGTTACACCTGCACAGGCTACCAAAGCTTCCAGCAACATATCTCCGGAACAGGCCATCATTCCGCTTCCTCCCGTTGCCGGATGTAAACCTGCTTCAACTATCGCTTTTCCTGTTGTTACTTTGCAGGAGATGCCTTCACCAATTTTACCTTCTGCTTTCAAAATAATTATTGCTGCTTCCGGTTGCTGCCTGTATTTTTCTTTTAATGGTGTTTGCAGTTGTTTTAATTCCTCAGCATTCATGTTATATATATCTTAATTTGTGCAGTGTAAAATGCTGTTTTATCTTATTTAGCATTCGGATCAACTTCAAAAATACCAAACACATTATTATCCTGGTCTAGAAAATAACCTTGCCAGCACCTTCCCGGAACTGCAAATTTTGCCATTGCAATTATTCCGTTGTTTTTAAGAATTAATTCACTGGTTTTATCAAAGCTCTCCACTTCAATGGAACAGGTAAATGCATTGGTGCCACTTCCCATGGGTGGAATAGCTACCGGACGTTTTAATAATCCGCCATTAATACTTTTTGTTTCGATACGATAATATTCAATCGGAACATGTTCTTCCCGAATAAAATTCCAACCGAAAACAGTTGCGTAAAAATTAATTTCTCTTTCCGGTTGTGATGATTGAATTTCAAAATAGCCAATTGTATTCATAATTTTCTGATTTTTAAAATTAATTTAATTTGAACATTCATTAATAATAATGATTTTATAATTCCGGCATGCCTTCAACATTCTGTCATACTCCATCCGGTTTTCCTGTTGTAGAGCAGCCTGCATTTTCTCAAAAAACTCCTGTGAATCTTTATTCTTATTATATAGCAAAAAAGTGACATCGCAAACACCGTTTAACAATGTTTTTGTAGTAGTTATTTTGGAATTAATCCAGGTACTGTCTGATTGTTTTAAATAGGAGGAAACTGTGGTGCCGTAATCACAATTTAATTGCTTTATCAGTTTACAACTTTTAACTTCGGAAGTGGTGATGATTTCCGCATCATCAAAAGAAATATAATTAAAAATGCGCTCTTCATTATAACGCACATGAATGGGTAAAATGTATTTAAAGAGTTGAAAATTGTTTTTAGTTTCAGGCATGGTCTTTAAAATAGTTGTGAGGTAGTTTCTGATATTAAATGAATCAGTGTTGATAAAAAGATAATTGGTGGATAAATATATATATCCTGTTTTAATTTCATTCTTTGTTTCAATCTGTACTTTTATTAAAAAGCAAGCATCGCCGCCACTATATGATTTAAAGCAGGAAATAAAGATTAACAGTATTACCAGTATTGGTTTCATATTTATCTTAATATTATGCTTTCACCGCCCAACGCAGCTTCGCCGACTTTGCCCGTGGATTACTATTGCATTCTTCTGCCGACGGTCTTACAGGATCAGGTGTAATCTCACTATATATACCTGCATTAAACAATTGCTTAAATGATTTTTTTACCAGCCTGTCTTCTCCTGAATGAAAAGTAAGTATAGCAACACGACCGTTTTCTGCAAGTGCATAAGGAAGTTTCTGTAGGAACACATCAAGCACACCCAACTCATCATTCACTGCAATACGCAAAGCCTGGAAAGTTCTCTGACAGGATTTTTTAATTAATTCTTTACTGGTTTCCTCCGGTAGAAAATGCAAAGCTTCTGTAATAATTTCTTTAAGTTGTGTTGTTGTAGTGATGAAAGTTCCATTCTCTCTTTCAGAAATTATTTCATCAGCAATTTCCTTTGCATAAGGTTCGTCAGAATATTGAACTAACAATTCTTCCAGATCATCCTGTGAAATATTTTTTAATAATGAGGATGCCGGTTTACCACTCTTAGGATTCAATCGTAAATCCAGTGGTCCGTCAATCTTAAATGAAAATCCTCTCTCCGGATTATCAATCTGCATAGAAGAAACACCAAGATCAGCAAGTACAAAATTCAAGGGACCTGCTTCTTCAGCAATCTGATCAATACCAGCAAAATTTAATTTCTTTATAATTAAAACATCATCACCATAACCGAATGATTCTAACCTCGTTTTTGTTCTTGCCAGTTCAATAGGATCCACATCTGTTGCATATAATTTTCCTCCCGGTGTGAGTTGTTTTAATATTTCCAAACTATGTCCGCCATAACCTAACGTTGCATCATAACCAACCTGACCCGGAGCAACAGAAAGAAAATTCATTATTTCATTTACACAAATGGAACGGTGCATACCTGCCGGAGTTCGGCCCTGCTGTATCACTTTTGCAACATCTTCCTGATAATTTTCCGGCTGCAGTTCTTTATATTTTTCTTTAAACGATCGTGGATGTGTACCCTTGTATCGCTCTCTTCTTTTATGTTCCATTTAATAAGTGACTAGGTGACTAAGTGACTAGGTGACTAAGTAATTAAGTGATTAAGTCCATTTACCAGATACTCGATACTCGATACTCGATACTCGATACTAAATTCAATTTACGAATGTAC
>JBDTVD010000366.1:0-3757 GCA_040007375.1 Bacteroidota bacterium
CATTAAAACGAAACTCATGAAAAAAATAATACTGTTTATTGTAGGAATTATTGTTGTCAGCCAACTGAATGCACAAAACACATTTATACGTGGGTATTCGGATGTGCCATTTAATTCAAATCCGCAATTCTTTATTTCTGATGTGCAGGAAATGCAAAGTGGCGAATTTATTTTTTGTGCACCTAATAATTTATATGGGAATAACATGCTCGTTAAAACAGATAACAATGGTGTGCCATTGAGTGCTGTTAAATTGCAGAATGTTTCAGGTACTATTTTGTCTCCTGCAATAACGGAGATTGGAGAGTCAGGGAACAATACATTTTATTATGCCGGAAGATTTCAAAACGCATCTTTCAATACGGATTCAGTTTTTGTAATGAGAGCTTATGGAACAGATTCTGTCATCTGGCAAAGAGCTTTTTCCAACGATTATCTTTTGTTGAGAAAAATGCTTGTCACTTCCGACCTGGGAGTTATTCTTTTAATGCAGTCAGGAATTTTAGCTGGAGAAACATTTTCTGCATTG
The DNA here is from genome assembly GCA_040007375.1 of Bacteroidota bacterium. GTDB lineage: Bacteria > Bacteroidota > Bacteroidia > AKYH767-A > OLB10 > JANOXC01. The sequence continues at coordinate 530 of JBDTVD010000366.1, forward strand.
GTTAAAATTGCTAACGATGGAACTATTCAATGGCAGAAATTTATCACCAATGTTCCTTATTTCAATTCTGGTTTTAATGCATGGATGAGTGGCAGTACAGAAATTTTTGATATATCAGAAACTTCATCCGGTCAGTTTTTATTATGTGGAAAATCTACTTCCGCTACGACACGCATTGGAAATTTTATTACAAAAATTGATCTCAACGGTAATTTCGTCTGGACAAAAAAAATTAATACATCACCATTTGTTGGCTTTGAAGTGCCAAAGAAAATTGCGGAAACAGCAAATGGATTAATTAAGGTAGTAATTGAACAACCTATCACCGCTGCCGATTACAATTTCGGAATACTTGATGTAAACGCTTCAGGTGGTGTTACAGGTTCGGTGGCTTATGAGGATGTAGTTGCTTCAGGATACAATACTATTCTTGATGCAGTTGTTGGTGTTAGTGGTGGCATTAATGATGTTACTGTTGCAATAGAAAATACACTTACAAAAGTGCAGTCTGCCGGTGTGGTTTTCAGTTATCAATTTTCCGGTCTGTCAGCTTTAACAAGACTTAGCGAAGGATTAAGCAGAACAGCTGACAACGGATATATAATACCAGGATGGTATGCAGTTAACCCATTCACTGAACAAATTGGTTGCTTAATCAAAACAGCATCTGACGGTACAACAACACCAGGATATTATTCACCAACTGTATTTACACAGGTTAATTATGTCAGCCAGGATTCTGTTGGCGTGCTTGAAGATTCTATTGTTTCACTGGAGATACCAATCAATCTGCATTTCATCAACACATCTGTGTCGCTGGATACACTCTTTTTACCAGTAACAGGTATAAGTGAAAATGCTTCACTGAAATCTGATATCGCTTATCCAAATCCTGCTGACCATGCTGTAATTATTAATCATAAATATACTTCTGTGGATGATGTGCAGATTATGAATGCTGCTGGTGATGAAATATTTTTTATTAAAACGGATGATGGACAGCAAATGTCAATTGATGTCAGTCATTTCAGTAACGGAATCTATTTTATAAAGATCAGAACAAAGGATAATATCAGTACACAGAAATTAATAATTCAACATTAAAAACAATATATATGAGAACACGCGTAATAATTATTATGCTTATTGCTTTTGCGAAATTTTCCAGTTATGCACAAACCGGGTTGTATGTTCCGCAACTGGCTGCGTTTGATGCAGCCATGACGAATCTGCTTTCAACATACAATGTTCCTGGCGGACAAATGGCATTGACGTATCACGGAAGGTTAGTTTACAACCGTGGTTTTGGATATGCTGATGTTGCTGCACAAACTCTGGTTCAGCCAAACAGTTTGTTCCGTATTGCAAGTGTTTCAAAACCTATAACAGGTGTTGCAATAATGAAATTGTTTGAGCAAGGGCAAATTAATCTTGATGCAAAAGTATTTGGTGCAACAGGAATATTAAATGATGCAATCTATCAGAATATTCTTGACCCATTGGCTACCGATATTACTGTACGACAATTGTTACATCATGAAGGAGGATGGGACAGTAATTTATCAGGTGATCCTATGTTTGACTCTTATAATATTGCAACAGTTATGGGAGTAACTCCGCCGGCATCTTCTGTTGATGTTGTCCGTTATATGCTGGCAAATAAAATGCTTGACTTCACTCCCGGAACACAATCTGTTTATTCCAACTTTGGTTTTTGTGTGTTAGGTAGAGTGATTGAAAAAATCACCGGTCAAACATATACTGATTATGTTACTACTAATGTTTTAAATCCGGCTGGAATATATGACATGCAGCAAGGTCATAATTTGCTTTCCGGTCAGATTCCAAATGAAGTACAGTATTATGATTATCCCGGAGCTCCGTCTGCGTATTCTGTATATAATAATATTTCAACTGTTCCATGGCAGTATGGTGGTTTTAATTTAGAAGCAATGGATGCACATGGCGGATGGATTGCTTCCTGCGAAGATCTTTGTAAATTTCTTGTTGCCATTGATAGATTTACTACCAAGCCTGATATTCTTTTACCTGCAACCATTGATACATTTATTAAACCCGGAGTAGATCCTAATTATGCATGTGGAATAAATGTAAATACAAATAATAACTGGTGGCATCTTGGTTCATTGCCAGGCACATGTGCAGAAATTATAAGAGCAGGCAATCAACAGGTCAATTGGGTAATACTGGTGAATTCACGCACTGCAAATTCCGGGACAATCTTTAACACAATTGATAATATGTTATGGAGTAATCTCGGATCTGTTTCTAACTGGCCAACAAATGATCTGTTTACAGGTATTAATGAAAATGAATTGGATCATCTGATAACTGTTTTTCCAAATCCTTCGAACCTGGATGTAACAATTGAAAGTCCGGCAAAATTTAAGAGCTTTTCAATTATTGATGTAACAGGAAAAGTGATTTACAATTCTGATGTTAATGATGATCATGTAAAAATTAGTGTAGAAAATTATGATGACGGAATTTATTTTGTTCGTGTTACAAACGAAGATCATAGTGCAATACAAAAATTAATTGTACAGCATAAATAACCTGTTTACTTAAAAGTCAGAATCATGAAACTATATATAACAGTGTTGTTTTCTTTTCTGTTTTGTTGTAGCGAAGCACAGGTTTTCAAAACAAAACTTCTTACAGGAAACAATAATGAAGCTGCCTTTAAGATAATCTCTTCTTATGATGGGGGATTTATTGTTTCCGGGTACACAAAATCTTATACACATGGCGACAGAGATATATACGTAGCTAAGTATGATCATGATCTCAATTTACAGTGGACAAAAAGTATTGGTACTGCTGCGCTGGAATTTCCTGAAGGAATTATTGAAACCTCTGCACATGAAATCCTGATGGCTTTTAATAATTGCAATGCAGGTATCTGTGATATTGTTTTAACAAAGATGGATGAGTCGGGAAATATTCTCTGGAACAAATCCTATTATTATTATGAAGATAATTATAGTATTGATCTTCGTGAAACACCAGGTAAAAATTATGCAGTGCTTTCGAAGGAAGGGTCTCTTGATGCCGGCTCAAGAATTATGCTTACCGATACTGCAGGAAATATTATATCCACTAAAGCAATTGAAACAACAGCTCATATCAATAGCCGTTTTGCAAGTGCATTGCCTGATGGATTTATCATTTTCGGCGGCTCTTATTTAGTGTTAACTACTGGTCAGT
>JBDTVD010000367.1:0-3756 GCA_040007375.1 Bacteroidota bacterium
GAAGTAGAAAAAATGTCCAAATCAAAATGGAACGTTGTTTCTCCTGATGATATAGTTGATCAATACGGAGCAGATTGTCTTCGCTTATACGAAATGTTCCTCGGACCATTAGAGCAAAGCAAGCCGTGGAATACAAACGGGATTTCCGGTGTGAGCAACTTCCTGCGTAAACTGTGGAGATTATATCACACTAAAGACATGACATTTGCTGTAAGTAAGGAAACACCTTCTGCTGCAGAATTAAAATCATTACATAAAACAATAAAAAAAGCAGAAGAAGATATTGAACGGTTTTCATTCAACACTTCTGTAAGTACATTTATGATCTGCGTAAATGAACTCACCGATCTGAAATGTAATAAACGAGCAATACTGGAACCTCTGGCAATTGTACTTTCTGCTTATGCTCCACATATTACGGAGGAATTATGGAAGCTTCTCGGACATAAAGAAAGCATTACAAAAGCAACCTTCCCACAATGGAATAAAGATTTCCTCGTTGAAGATAGTTTTGAATATCCAATATCTGTAAATGGTAAAACAAGATTTAAAATAAATATATCATTAAGTCTTACTAAAGAGGAAATTGAAAAAGAAGTAATGTCTAACGAAGAGATGCATAAATTCCTGAATGGAGGTCAACCCAAAAAAGTGATTGTCGTTCCTGGAAGAATTGTAAATATTGTGGTCTGATTTGAAAATTTGAAGATTTGAAAATTTGAAAATGTAACAGATAACTGTAGAATATATAAAATGAAAACAGAAATTTTGTCTTGATACTTGATACTAAATACTTGATACTAGAAAAAAAATGGAGTTATTAAAACAACACATCGAAGCACTCATCTTTGTTGCGGAACAAAACATTACCATTGAAGAAATTCAATCAAGCCTTAAAACAGCTTATGGATGGGAACTGGAAAAGAAAGAAATTCTGGAAGTGCTGGAACAACTGAAAGAGCAATACAATAACGAAGAATATTCATTTGAATTAGTAGAGATCGCAGAAGGATTTCAGTTTCTTACAAAAAAAGAATATCATACTGCTGTAAATACTTTGCTTCAGATCAAAGCTAAAAAACGTTTGTCAACTGCTGCATTGGAAACGCTTGCCATCATCGCATACAAACAACCTATTTCCAAATCAGAAATGGAACATATACGTGGTGTAAGCTGCGATTACAGTATACAGAAGCTCCTCGAAAAAGAACTTATTATTATACAAGGTAAAAGTGACGGTCCGGGAAAACCGTTAATATATGCAACCAGCAAAAGCTTTATGGATCACTTCGGATTGAAGACTGTAAAAGATCTTCCTAAACTGAAAGACTTACACATTAGTGAAAATGAGATTGGAACACCTGCAGATCTGCTGGATTCACTGATGCCGGATGATTCGCAGGAAGAGCAGGAAGCGAACGTGGAGGATCTTGTTAAAGCAGCCGAGGATGTAATGGACACACCATTAACCGAGGAACTGGAACAACATTTGCAAAACGGCGACGCTCTCGAAACCGAAGGAGAGGACAAAACTGAAGAATGAAAAAAATAACTGTAACACTCATTGCAATTTTTGTAACTGCTTTTGCATCTGCTCAAACGTTACGTAATATCAATACCGGTGCTTTTCAACCGAATGAAGTATTAGAATACCGTGTTCATTACGGATTTATGGATGCTGGAGAAGCGAGACTGGAAATTGCACCTAATATAAGTGTAGTAAACGGACGCAAATGCATTCATGTTATTGGAACAGGACGAACTGTTGGTGCATTCGACTGGTTTTTTAAAGTGCGCGACCGTTATGAAAGTTTTATAGATAATGAAGCATTACTTCCCTGGATGTTCATCCGTAAGATTGAAGAAGGTGATTACACCAAAGAACAAAATGTAAAGTTCAATCATTATAAAAAAACAGCATCCAGCGAAAAGAAAACAATTAATACTCCTACACATGTACAGGATATTATTTCTGCATTTTATTTTGCACGAACACTGGACTTCACTCATGCATCTCCCGGTGATACATTTACCATCATGACCTATCTTGATGATGAAACATTTCCGCTGACAATAAAATATATTGGTAAGGAAACTATTAAAACCAAAGCAGGTAAATTCCGTTGTATAGCGTTTCATCCGATGTTGCTGGAAGGACGTGTTTTTAAGGAGCAGGATGGAATGACAGTGTGGGTTTCTGATGATAAAAACAGAATTCCAATTCGTGCAGAAGCGGAGATCCTTGTTGGTTCTGTTAAGATGGATCTGAAAGATTATAAAGGAGTGGCAAATCCCCTTGCACTGATAAAGTAAAAAAACATCAGCCTTAAATATATATAAACCGGTGAGTTGTTAAATCAGCTCACCAGTTTGTTTTTCAATAATACCTCAGCAATCTGAACAGCATTAGTTGCAGCACCTTTGCGAAGATTATCAGCAACAATCCACATATTAAGAGAATTCGGTTGCGATTCATCTCTTCTTATTCTGCCTACAAACACTTCATCTTTTCCTTCTGCATTAATCGGCATTGGATATATATTGGATGCAGTATCATCTTCCACTATTATTCCATCAGCATTTTTTAAAAGAGTGAATATATCATTCAATTCAAAATCATTTTCAAATTCTACATTCACACTTTCGCTATGTCCGCCTTTAACAGGAACGCGAACTGTAGTTGCAGTTATACGCATCGTTTCATCACGCATAATCTTCTTTGTTTCATTTACCATTTTCATTTCCTCTTTGGTGTAACCGTTATCAAGAAATGAATCAATGTGTGGCAGAATATTTAAATCGATAGTGTGAGCATAACAACGGTTTGCATTATTTCCTGCACGTTCATTCATCAATTGATCAACTCCCTTTTTACCTGAACCGGAAACAGACTGATACGTGGAAACAATGATGCGTTTTATTTTATATTTTTTATGCAGTGGATTTAAAGCAACCACCATTTGTATGGTTGAACAATTCGGATTAGCAATTATTTTATCAGCAGCAGTAAGTATATCTCCGTTTACTTCCGGAACGATAAGTTTTTTTGATGGATCCATTCTCCACGCTGATGAATTATCAATTACCGTTATTCCTGCTTCAGCAAATAGTGGAGCAAGATCAAGTGATGTCTGACCACCTGCTGAAAATAGTGCAATGGATGGTTTAAGTCTGATGGCTTCTTCAGCACTTACAACTTTATACGACTTCCCATTTAAAAAAACTTCTTTCCCTAATGATGCTTCTGTTGCAACAGGTATCAGTTCAGTTACCGGAAATTTTCTTTCTTCCAATACTTTAATCATGGTACTTCCAACAAGTCCAGTGGCACCAACAACTGCAATTTTCATAAACGATAGCGTTAATTAATCCGGTTGCAAATCTGCAAAAGATTCTGATATGTTAAAGAGCACTTCTCAATAATGCTGCATCCACTTTTCACAGCTAAGGTCGCAATATACACGCAAAGATTGCGAAGACTCTCTTTGCGGTTCTCTGCGCTATTTCCCTTTGTGTTCTTAGCGGTAAAATTTTACTGCATATCAATAGAAAATAATCTTCCTATCAACAAAGGAGTCTGATTTTGTTATCTGCCTTCAAGAATCTACTTTTACTTCAAATATGATTTCATGAAAAATTGGCTGTTAGGTTTTGTGATGTTATTGTCAGCATCAGTGAATGCTCAGGTTCTGGAAGATTTCAGTGATGGTGATTTTACTGCAAATCCTGCATGGGTGGGTGATGCTTCACAGTTTA
>JBDTVD010000368.1:0-3746 GCA_040007375.1 Bacteroidota bacterium
ATCCTGATGGAACTGTCCAGTTATATGTTGTTGTATTGGCTACTGCTGATGTAGAGTAGGCGACACCTTGTGCACTGTCGCAAACTGTTGTAGGTCCGTTAATAATTGAAGGCGTTTCGGGACTGCCTTTTACAGCAATAGATCTGGTTCTGCTAAAACCACATGATGAACCTGATTTAACTCTTACAAAACCAGAATATAAAGAGTTGGAATAAGTTACTGTAACAGAAGTTGTGCCTTGTCCTGAAATTATTGTTGCAGCAGAAGGAACTGTCCATTGATAAGTTGTAGCATTAACGACAGGATTTATTGTATAGTTTGTAGTTAGATTACACAAACCAAACTGCATTCCTGATATGGTTGCCGGAGTTTTTGAAATACCATTGTAAATTATTTTTGTTCTTGTCAAACCGGCGCCGCAATTATTAATTCCTGCAACAGATAGCGAGCCTCCTGAAAAATTATTTGAAACACTTACAACTATATTATTGCTGCCTGATCCAGAAGTTATTGTAACACCCATTGGCACGATCCATTGATATATTAAAGCTCCAGAAAGTACAGGAACGGAATACGGAATACCATTTGTTCCTGGGCAAAGTAAAACAGGTCCGGTGATGTTGCGTGGAGATTTTGTAACAAACATAATAGTAATTGCAATTGTATTTGAAATAATTGCTCCGCAGGAATTACTTATGAGGCAACTATAATTACCTGTTTTTAATGCATAATATTTTGATGAAGTAGCACCTGGAATAGTATCATTGTTCAATAACCATTGATAGTTAACTCCTGCTAAAGTGTTTGACATTAATGTTACAGAGTCGCCGGAACAAATCGTTGGTGAGCCTATTGCAGATATCGAATCTGCTATGCTTGGCAAAGTTTGATATTTAACCAATATGTTATTTGAAATTGATGTTCTGCAAGTAGTATTAATAATGCAATCATAATAGCCATTTATTGTTGCATTATATATGGATGATGTTGCTCCGGGAATGATTGTTCCGTTTCGTTGCCATTGATAGGATGTACCTGCTGTACTGGTAGTACTTAACCTTACCGTATCTCCTGAACATATTGTTGTTGGCCCTGCAGCTGTTATAGCATTTGATGCAGTGCTATCATAATAATATATAGTAAGTCGTGGCCATTTTGTTGAATCCGGATAATCACTGGAGGCGAAAAGTAAAGCTCTGAAATAGGTTTCATAAAGCAGTTTAATCTTAAAACCAAAATTGTTTGAAGAGTCTGCCACCATATCACGCACCATCTGTGTAACATCTATTATGTAATCCTGATGAGGACTTGTGTTTGCAGGAAGTGTTACCTGGTTAATCGTTGTAATTGAAGGCTGAGTATTCCATGTTACAGTACTTTCATTCCAGTAAGAAGTAATTCTTTGTAAGAGTGCAGCATTCGACCAGCTGGCAGTATGGTAATGCGTTGATGCAGAAAAATTGCTGAATGGGTCTGTTATCGAAGCAGTAGGGCTGTTATATAAAATTAATTCTGCATGTTGAATCAGAGACGATTGAGGTAATGATTTTAATTCAAAGCGGATTAAGCCCCTTTCCGAATAATCATAAAATGTATTCCATGAATCTATTTTCAAATCAGGAACATTACCAAAATTAGTAAGTGGAAAATTCTCATTAATCGTGGCATCTCCTCCTTTCAATGCATCAGGCTGCATTTGAACAGATGAAATACTTCCCATCACATTAACTTGCATCACATTAGAATAAGAACTGCAGAAATTTTTTACAAGAACATCATAATCTCCGGGAGTTCCTGTGATGTAAGATGAATCAGTTGCATTATGGATGATTTTTCCGTTTACTCTCCACTGATAACTGTAACCAGCACCTGTTGGACTTGCATTTAGCTGAACACTATCACCATAACAAAAGCTGGTAGCAGAAGAAGCTGTTATTGAAACATTGGGTAAAGTACAGGAAGGACAACCGGTGCTCCATTGAGGATCCTGAATTTCTACTGTTGAATCGATTCCTGATACACCATTGTTTTTATATATAGAATAATCAGTTATCTGTTGAACGGTGCCTTCATTCAAACGCCAGTATCCAATAAGATCAGGATTGCCAATTGTGTCCAGAACATTATTCATGTCAGTATAATGCGATGCACTTTTCCAGAGTCTTACTTCTCTAATAGTTCCTTTGAAATATTCAATAGCACCAAGAGTATTATATCCTGCACCAATAGTAATGGGTAACGTTGAGTTGATAGGTGTTCCTGAAGCACTTGATTGCCCTACACCATCAACAGCATATAACCAGGTACCGTTTGAAGAAACATATGCCATTGAAACAACATGACAATTGCCATCTTTTAAATTAATTCCATGAAACCCTTGCAGGTATCCATTATAAATACCAAAACGAAAACCCAACGGATTAGCGGTGCTCCAATTGCTGAATATAGGCTCACTTGAGGTAACGTTTGGATCAGCATCATCTCTTATTATTGCCTGCAACGTAAATCCTCCTGTACCCACATTATATATATTAAGAGCAGGAATCGTTATCATATCGTTACCATCAAAATATAATGTTGAAGTGCATGTTGTGTCTTCCCGCACTACAATGTTATTCGAAACGAAACTACCCATGCAATTGGAAATAATGCAGGTATAATATCCCGTAATGTTTGTGTTAAAACTTAAATTGTTTTCTCCGGGAATTGCTGTACCGTTGCGTTTCCATTGATAGTTTGCACCACTGATACTGTCAGCATAGAGCTTTGAATTAATAGCATTTCCTTTGCAGAAAGTTATTAATCCGGAAGTAGAAATTATTGCAGGTGGAGGTTGGTTTACGTAAACACTTACCGAATTGGAAATGCCGACTCCACACATATTCGTTTCTTCACATGCAAAAGTTCCTGTTGATTTTGCATAGTAATCCAGTGATGTTGCACCGCTAATATTTACTCCATTATATTTCCATTGATAGGTACCATTAATTGTTGATGCATGCAATTTGGTAGAATCACCTGAACAGATGTATGTATTGCCGGAAATTGATATATGAGGCTGAGGAATACTATATACAAGAACACCAATATAATTTGAAAACATTACACCGCATGGCGCATTAGGTATGATAAAATAATACAAACCTGTTTGTGTTACAGTAAGGTTGTTAGCTGTTGTTATAAATTGGCCAGTTGTATTATTGTACCACATTGGAGAGGATATACCTACAGGTCCTGTCAGTGTAACACTTCCCCCTGCGCAGAAAGTTGTCGGTCCACTAACACCAATCTGGTAATCGGGACATTGGGCAGTTGATTGCAAATAAAAAAAACTGAATAGAAAAGGCAAAAAGTATATCTTCATTTTTTTCGGAATAAGTAGTAAAAAGACTTTTCAGTAATCATATTCTTGTTATTCAATTATTATTCGTTTTACTGAAATTATTTGTTCGTTTTTTATCACCTCAATAGAATAAATACCTGACTTAAGGTTTTTACGTTCAAAAACAACGACATTTTCAGGAGCTGTTATTTGTCTTACTAGTTTTCCATTAATATCAATAACATGTAATTTTACTTGTTGTAAATTATACTCCTCAGGGAAACGAAGGATTGTAAATTCGGAAAATGGATTTGGTTGTATTTTGATTTCACTTATTTCATTCTCACCAACTCTCGGACAATTATTAACAGTAACACTCTTAGTTAAGTATGCAGAGCTTGCACAAACATTCTGAGAACGTACT
>JBDTVD010000369.1:0-3740 GCA_040007375.1 Bacteroidota bacterium
TAACGGGATCCACTTCCTGAGTGCAAACTCCAAAATCACTTGTTATATATATTTTTCCGGAACGGTGCGGATCAAAATTATAACTGCGAAGGTCATGCCCTCCATAAGAGTACTGCCAGGTAACACCACCATCAATGCTAACATTTGACCAGATGTTACCTGCAAAGACAAGATCAGGATTATCAGGCTTTACTCCTAATCTACGACCTTGTGCTATGTTAGACATTAAAGTCCACGTTTGACCGCTATCAATACTTTTATATATGTCATAGCCGGGAAATATATGAACGGAACAATATTGAATGTTTGGTAGTGATTTGCAAAAAACAAGGTGCGTATCATATCCTGTTACCGGCAGACCTGTTGATTGCACAAACGTTCCTGAGTTACCCGTAGTGGATCTCCAAACGGAATGAGCATATCCTATTTCTACTATTCCGTTTGGAAGTAAAATTATATCATCAATTACAACATTTGCCTGATACACTAATTGAAACGTAGTACAATTATCAGTAGTACGATATAGTGAACCTGTGCCGCTTGGAGCATTATTTAAAACATAAAGTGTATTTGAATCAATCGGTGATGTAAGAATTTTACTCACTCTTCCAAAGCTTGGTGTAACAGGATGTACAATTGAAAATGTCTGACCAAAATCTACAGAACGATATATATCATAAAGCAACTGATTGTTCACAGTAATATTAACCCCTGTGCTGTAATAGAATTCGTTCGGTCTGAAAAAATTCTGAGCGATGGATGTAACACATAATGTTCGTGCAGTATCATTAACCGGTTGCCACGAATGAGCGGCATCATGCGAGATCCACACTCCTCCGTTTTGTGCACCGGCAAGCACCAGGTTTGAATCGGTGTTACTAACAACCAGACAGTTGATAGCACCTGCCTGAGTGCTTAAGCCAATGTTGGTATAATTTACCAGAACATTGGAAAATGGAAGTGCAGAATTGAGAGTGATTTCAGTTACTGCAACTTCTTCCGGATTTTCTTCACACTCTTTATTTTCTATATCAATCTCCTTTTTATTGAAGTTCAACATCGAAAGAGAAATACCAATTAAGCAACAGGACAGAACAGAGAGAAGACGTGACATGTGCAATTGTTTAGAGTTTAAAAATACTACACTTCATTCGTCTTTCAAACCAATTTAAATTTCATTCACCTCATATTTTTCGCAATGAAATTTTCAATCTGCTCTATATTTTTTTCACCTGTGTTATGTCCATAATTTTCTATGACAAGTCTTAGTGTGTTGGTACGTGTTGCAGATTTTTACTTTTAAATTATTGTTTGAATTTAAAATTGAATAAATATATATAATGAAAAGTATTTTCTAATGGTGATGCAGTTTTGTTTAACACAACACATGCAAGGTTGCACTGACTTACTTCCAGTGCTTATAAAAGCATTCGTGAAGTGAATGCACAAGATCCCGCAAGGAGGACAGCCAGGTTTATTAAGTTCTTATTTCGATTAAAAGCGTTTATATATATGTGCAAAGAATCTGTTTCTTGTAAATAACATGTGGGATTAAATTTAAAGCATGGTAATTACTCAATCATAATTATAACAAACAGTGTCGGTATTCAGTCAAGATACCCGAGTTATGTTTTATCAATGCAAAATAATTTTTAAGAAGAGGATAATCGCACCAGAATGAGTTACTTAAAAGTGTCAGGTGGAAACACCTGACACCACTACAAAATTTTATTCTTTGAATAAGTTTTCAATAATTGAAGTGGATTGCATCCACCGTATCCCTTTGAAAGATCAATTATTGAAGTTTAAACTTATCATGGTGAGCCCTTCTACGCTGCAAAGGCAGCTTCGAAGGGCGAAGGTGGAACCGGTGGGAATTGAACCCACGTCCAGACAAGGCTATAATACGCTTTCTACATGCTTAGTACTAACTTGGTTTTCGAGAAAAGAGAGGAGGAGTACATACCTTCTTTTCCTTATCTCTTTTATCTTACAGAATAGCCAGAGCCTCTATCCTGCCAGTTCATCTTTACGAGCCCCGGATTCAAACCCGATGAACGGGAGGTCTGAGCGGGGCAGCTTGTCCCGGTACCTGGTACCGAAGATTAGGCGTTAATCACACATGGTGATTAAGCAGCAAGCGCATAAGAAGTTTCGCCAGTTAAGACGATTGAGCGTTCAGATTAACGTGCACCCACACAAGGCACGGCATGCTTACATATCAGAGTCACAAGCTGTCGATTCCTGTCGGCCCCATATTTTTTGTAAACTTTTTTTCAAAGAACGAAATGCAAAGGTAATTATAATGAGTAGCAAGACACAAGTATCAAGTAGCAAGACAAAACTTCTTCTTGTGCATCATGCTATTTCTATTCAGGAATTGTTACCTCAATTCAGCACTTTCATTTCCTGATAACTGCCTTTGAAATCCACTCCATACTACCATACGGTGGTTCTGTTTCATAAATAAATACCATGCTGTGAAGACAATCAATGGGTAATTCTGTATTTCCTGTATCATCGGCAATACAAAACAAATCCGGGCTATTACCATAATTACTCGTGTAGGATATTATTTCCTCCCGCAATAATGGATCTCCTATTCCCAAACGCTTCATAAAAATGCAATAATTTCTTCCATTTGGTGTAATCACAATGGTGTCTATTAAGTTGCTAAATGCAACAGAGTCCAACTCTTCACTTTGTAAATTGAGTTGAATAAAATTATTTCTATTTGGAAACTGTGAATTCCCATTAAAAATTCCAGTATAATACTTCGCACCTTGCTTGTATAATACAGAGCAAACATTTGTTCGCCTTTCATTAATAGTTTGAAAAAAATAAATTAAAGTATCATTAGTGAATTGAAATTTAGGTTTCGGCACAAGTGAGTTTGAAATTGTATCAACTTCCCACATCGAAGTATCCAAAGCCGAAAACTCTATTTGCGCAGTTGCCGTTCCGCTTAAGAAAAGTATAAAAGATAGCATGCTGGCAAAAAAAATTCTCATTGATTTCAAATTATCACGTTTCTATTAAGAGGATTGCCACATTCTTCTTAGAAGAATTCGCAATGAAGTAAAATTTATCACTAATGCCTAATGCCTATTCCCTAATGCCTCACTAACTACTAACTCCTAAAAACTATGCACTTATACAGCAACACTATGTTCCCTCAAAGCATCATTCAAAGAAGTCTTCGTATCCGTGCTTTCTTTTCTCTTACCAATAATTAATGCACAGGGTACATGGTATTCTCCTGCAGGAAATTTCTTTGTGTAACTACCTGGAATAACAACTGAACGTTCTGGAACAACACCTTTATATTCTATCGGTTCATCACCACTTACATCAATAATCTTTGTACTCATTGTTAAAACCACATTCGCACCCAACACTGCTTCTTTTTTTACATGCACACCTTCCACAACAATACAACGCGATCCTATAAAACAATTATCTTCTATAATTACCGGTGATGCCTGAACAGGTTCCAATACACCACCAATACCTACTCCACCGCTTAAGTGTACATTCTTTCCAATCTGCGCACAGGAGCCAACAGTTGCCCATGTATCCACCATCGTTCCGCTATCCACATAAGCACCAATGTTTACATACGATGGCATAATAATAACACCTGATGCAACAAAACTTCCATAGCGCACCAGTCCATGAGGAACAACACGCACACCGGCAGCAGCAAAATTATTTTTCAGTGGTATCTTATCATGAAACTC
>JBDTVD010000370.1:0-3739 GCA_040007375.1 Bacteroidota bacterium
TAAATTCTAAATTACAAATTCTAAATTAAAATTTGAAGATTTGAAAATGCCTCTCTTGACGTCATTGCGAGGAGTTGGAACAACGACGTGGCAATCCCCTGAATAGATGCATATATATAAAATTCAGACAATTCATTTCACCTCATCACATCATCACTTCATTTCACCTCATCACATCATCACTTCATCACCTCATCACATAATCACATAATCACAAAGTCACCCAGTCACTTCAAAAAATGGAAATTATCTACGAAGACAATCATCTCATCATAGTAAACAAAAAATCCGGTGAGCTGGTGCAGGGTGATAAAACGGGTGATGCTCCCATGAGTGATTATCTGAAACAATATATAAAAGATAAATACAACAAACCCGGCGAAGTTTTTTTAGGAACGGTACATCGTATTGATCGTCCTGTAAGTGGTATTGTAATTTTTGCACGCACCAGCAAAGCACTGGAACGCATGAATAAATTATTTCAGGATAAAGGTGTTCAGAAAACATATTTAGCAGTGGTAAAAAACCGTCCGCCGAAAGAAGCGGATCTTTTAGTGCATTATCTTTTGAAGAATGAAAAGCAGAATAAAAGTTACGCAAAAGAACAACCATTCGGTAAAGCATTAAAGTGTGAGCTGGAATATAAAGTCCTTGCCCACTCCGACAATTATCAACTCCTGGAAATAAATCCTCATACCGGACGACATCACCAGATCCGTTGTCAGTTAGCAACAATTGGTAGTCCTATTAAAGGTGATTTGAAATACGGATTTAACAGAAGCAATGAAGACGGCAGTATACATTTACATGCTTATGCAGTACGTTTTTTACATCCTGTAACGAAGGAAGAACTATATATAACATGTCCTCCTCCGAAGGAAGCATTGTGGGATTATTTCAGGGATAAGATTTAGGAGACTGGTCAAATTTCAGTTAATATCTAACACCAAAAAGCACTACATCTTCTGAATTGTCATCAATGGAATGAGTTTTATCCTGCTCTTGAATTTCAAGTCGTTTATAAGTCACTTGAGTTAAATCTGGTTTTTGAATAGTGTATTTCCCATCTTGAGTCTCTGATATAAACTGAAGCAATGCTTGTGCCTTTGCATTATCAAAGTCAACTTTAATTTTTAATATTTCTGACATTTGATTTTATTTGAAGGTTACTTTTCTTTTGGACTGAGTTTCCACCTGATTCTTTATTGGTTTCAAATCTAAGGCAAAATTACAATTATCGCAAACTAAAATATCATTATCATCTACATTTTGATTTACTTTTAACTTTTGTTTCTGAATTTCATCACTTTTAATATCCATATAACCTATCACCTTATGCCTCTTTCCGCATTTTGGACATTTAATATCCAATTCAACGGCATCTACTGATTTTTGCTGCCCTTGTTTTTGAGGCTGTCCAAAAGGCGCCGGAACAGGTAAATTCCCCGAGGGAGTTACACTAAATGTTTTAGCCAATTTGAAGTCGTCTAAATAATAAAGTTTATATATAGTTGATCCATCAAAGATCATTCTCAAAATTGTTTTAATTCTATAAACTATATCCGCCAATTTCTTATCCGCATCTATGCTTTCAATAACTAAATGATTCGATAAATCTTCTATCTTCAAAGAACGGCCATGGGTCCTCCAATTCGTGTGATCACAAAACATATCTGCTACGTCGTTTGCTCTTTTCTTTCGCATTTCATCGGTAACAGGAGTTTTAGAATCCTTTGTAATTGTCCAATTCTTGAATTTGAATTTCTCAAGCCATTCCTTCACAAGATCTTTCGCAAATTCAAGAGAGTTTATCACACCATAAAGTTCTCCTGGAGAAATTTGAGCCACCATTATGGCGTCGAAAGGATTAAGATTCCCATTTTTTGCAGCCTCTTCCTTTTTCTCATCAATCCAAGCCTTATAATCATGAGCTGATACAACTGATCGTCCAATTTTTACTTGTGCATCGATTGGACCTAAACTTCCAGTTTCTGTCATATAAATATTATCACCAGATAACACTAAAATAGTTCCCGCGCTTTTTGCTTCACCTGCAATAACAAAGTTAACTTCTTCAAATTTCTTTCTTAAAAATTTTGCGATTTCTTCCGCAGCTTCTCCGCTCCCACCTGGTGTTTCAATATAGAAATCTATCTTCTTTTTATCTGATTGCCTCAAGATATCCTGAATGTTATAAAAATCATCTTGAACAAGACTGACATCAATTCCTCGGGTTCTTGCTTTATTTATATCAGCCGCATAAATAAACATATATCGACCAGTATGCCTATTATAGTCAGAAATAAGTTTTTGCAATTCCGTTTGAAGTTCCAATATTCCCAAACGTTTAGAAATGTATTCATTTAATATGCTTGCCATTTTAATTATTGTTTTGCTTTATGTGATTGCATTCTTGGTGAGCAAATCTAATAGATAGTGTGAATTTTCCAAATAGGTACTTTCCCTAATTAATACATCATCCGATCTCTTAGTATCTTCCAGCTACTTTTATAGATTAAAAAACATACTTCAACTAAGAAAACTCATTATTCCAATATATTAGAAAGGAGTATTCAGAAACCTGATAAAATTTACTATGTTTGTTTAAGTTGACGGAACCTCCAATTAGCTTTTTATTTATTCAAACAGATTTGCAGGAATCTTTAAGTTTTGCCATATTATAACGATCGAAAAAAATACTTAACAGACAACGTATGTTTCGGCACCAGGGCAAAACAAGGACTTTAAAACATAATTTAAGAATTGCTTCTTTGTTATCGTTCGTTGCAGGTATTGTAAACGTTGCCGGTTTTCTGGCTGTTCAACGTCTAACCACAAATGTAACAGGACATTTTGCTTACTTTGTTGACGAGATATTCAAGCTGGATTTCTGGAGAGGATTTGTTTACTTTTTATATATCTTTTTTTTCCTGCTGGGTTCCTTTATCTCCAGTTTACTAGTTGAAGTGATTTCCAGAAAAAACGACAACTACGTTTATATCATTCCAACAATTATTGAAAGTCTTATTTTATTTGCTGTAGCATTTTCAGGGCAGTTTTTAATTTCGAAAAATCCTGATATTATTGCTTTCAGTTTATTGTTTGCAATGGGACTACAAAACTCTTTGGTAACATCAATTTCCAATGCAGCAGTAAGGACAACGCATCTTACAGGTTTATTTACAGACTTAGGAATAGAGCTATCACAACTTTTCTTTTACAGGCATAAAGAACAAAAAGAGAAACTGTTATCCTCCATAAAACTGCGTTTAACAATCATCAGTTTCTTCTTCACAGGTGGCATAGTTGGTGGAGTCTTCTATTCCAGCATGGGCCTTTATGTGCTTACCATTGCAGGAGCAACTTTACTATTAGGATTACTACTTGACAACATTAAACTAAAACTGATTTTACTCAAACGAAAAATGGGTGATTGAATATAGTAGCAAGACATAAGTTTCAAGACACAAGACTTTGATTTTTTTTATGAGTAGGAACCTTGTTCTTTGGGAAAATTTGTTATGTTTGTTTTCATCATGATAATAATTTTATTGCAACTATTTATGACTTATGAATTTCGCCAATTCCTAATTTATCGATGACTCTTGAGCAACACCGCTACTTCAAACTGAGAACAAAAAAATTAACTTTCACAAACTAAAAATATTAAGGCAAATGAACACCATGCTAAAACTGAAACATTGGCAATTATTCGGACTCATGATTGGTGCTATGGTAA
>JBDTVD010000371.1:0-3739 GCA_040007375.1 Bacteroidota bacterium
ACCAAAGTATGCTGTTGATCGTGTTTTAACTTCTGCAATAATCAACATTCCATTATGCTCAGCAATGATGTCTGCTTCTGCTTTGCCGTTTCTCCAGTTGGTGTGTAAAATATTGTATCCTTTTTCTTTCAGATGTTGTACTGCCAGCAACTCACCTTCATTTCCTTTGTCAATATGTGCTGGCATCTACGAATACGAATTTTTACGAATTTACGAATGAGATATTTTGAACTACGAATACGAATTTGTACGAATTTACGAATGAGATTTTCCGGTTGAGAATATTTTTATTTCTATTAATTATTTTTCTAATCATTTAAGAAGGTCTCTCGACAAGCTCGAGATGACATTTTTGTTCGGTCGAGATGAAATTTTTATACGCTCGTGATGACGAGTAGAGAGTAATTTCATTTTCAAATCTTCAAATTTTCAAATCTTCAAATTGAATTTATAATTTATAATTTATAATTTTGAATTTATAATTCCCTTATATATAATGAAGATTTACTTTTTCACCAACCGATAAAACTCCTTCTCTTCCCATATATATAGCTCTGTTGTCTGGCTGATGTCCCATTGGGAATCCATAACAAACAGGATAATTATATTCAGCAACAGCTTCAGCAATAATCTGTATTGCATTTTTTCCGAAGGGAACTGTATTGTCTTTCATATCCGTCATTCCACCAACGGCTAATCCTGCAAGATGTGCAAGCTTTCCGCTTCTCTTCAACTGCAACATCATTCTGTCGATGTGATATAAATATTCATCCAGATCTTCCAGCAACAATATTTTTCCTTTCGTGTCCACATCACAATTACTTTCACTCAAGGCATATATCAAAGAAAGATTTCCTCCGATCACAATTCCCTTTGCTTCACCATTCCGCTGATAACTGCGATGCTCATCAGAAGCAACATATTCATAATTTAATGCAACACCGGAAAGTGCTTTACCAAATGTTTCCACAGCATCTTTCTGAAACCGTTCCGGCATCATATTAAAAACCATGATAGAATGAATAGATTGCAGATCCAGATTACGATGAATATAAGAGTGAATCACCGTCATATCACTGAAACCACAGAACCACTTCGCATCTTTCTTCAAAGGACTGAAGTCAAGCATATCAACAATCCGCAAACAACCATATCCACCACGTGCAGCAATAATTGCCCTGATACTATTATCATTCATCATCTCCTGAAAATCGGCAGCTCTTTCTTCATCAGTCCCTGAAAACTGGTGATGATCGCCATACAGATTTTTTCCTTCCACACATTCATAACCCCATCCACGAAGGATTTCCAGTCCCGGACTTAGTTCTTCAGCACTCACTTTGCGGGCCGGGGCAATAATGCCGATCCGGTCGCCGGGCTTCAGAAAATCAGGTTGCCTCATCAGAGTTATACTATCTTTGCTGCAAAGAAAGGTGTTTTGCCGGTTAAAGTTCAAGGTTTTGAGTTCAAAGTGCGAAGTTCAGGTCTTGCCTCGTCTTCTTCCCGGTTTACCAATTACTTAATAGTCAGTGCTCCTTAATCAGTATATTCCATTGTTTTAACTGTAATATTTAAAAAATTATATGTCGCGTTACCTGGTTACTGCCGCTTTACCTTATGCCAACGGACCTGTTCATATTGGTCATCTGGCCGGCTGTTATATTCCTGCCGATATTTATGTGCGTTACCTGCGTTTGAAAGGAGAAGATGTGAAATTCATCTGCGGTTCTGATGAGCATGGTGTTCCTATAACTATCAAAGCCAGGAAAGAAGGAATTACTCCGCAGCAGGTAGTAGATAAATATCATAAGCTGATGAAGGATGCTTTTGCGGATTTTGGTATCAGCTTCGATATTTACAGTCGTACTTCCAATAAAGTGCATCATGAAACATCATCAGCAATTTTTAAAGATCTGTATGATAAAGGTGTTTTCACAGAAGAAACAACAGAACAGTTTTATGATGAAGAAGCGAAACAGTTTTTAGCAGATCGTTATATTGTTGGAACATGTCCGAAGTGTGGAAATGAAAATGCTTATGGTGATCAATGTGAGAGATGCGGCAGTTCATTGAATGCAACAGATCTTATAAATCCACGATCAACATTAAGTGGAAGTGCCCCTGTTCTTCGCAAAACAAAAAACTGGTTTCTTCCATTAGATAAATATGAAAAGCCACTTAAAGAAAGAATTGAATCGAAGAAAGAGGAGTGGAAAGTAAATGTATATGGACAATGCATGAGTTGGTTGAATGAAGGATTGAAGCCACGTGCGATGACGAGAGATTTAGATTGGGGAGTGAAAGTTCCATTGCCTGGTGCTGAAGGAAAAGTGTTGTATGTATGGTTTGATGCACCGATAGGATATATATCAGCAACCAAAGAATTGCTGCCAAACGACTGGGAGAAATACTGGAAGAAGCAGAAAGATGAAAAAGACAATGCAAAGCTGATTCACTTCATCGGAAAAGATAACATTGTTTTTCATTGCATCATTTTTCCTGCAACATTATTAGCTCATGGTGATTATATATTACCTGATAATGTTCCGGCAAATGAATTTTTAAATTTAGAAGGAGATAAAATTTCTACATCGCGTAACTGGGCTGTCTGGCTGCATGAATATTTAAAAGATTTTCCGGGAAGAGAAGATGAGCTGCGTTATGTATTAACTTCCATCGCTCCCGAAACTAAAGACAGTGATTTCAGCTGGAAAGATTATCAGGCCAGAGTGAATAATGAACTCGTTTCTATTCTGGGAAATCTGGTAAATCGCGTTGTGGTATTAACACATAAGTATTACAATGGTGTTGTTCCTGCAAATAAAAAATCAGAAGAGATAGATATTCAACTTCTGGAAACTGTAAAAGAAAAAACTAAGGAAATTGAAAAACTGTTAAGCGGCTTCCGTTTCCGTGATGCGCAGTTCGAATTTATGAATGTTGCCAGAGCAGGAAATAAATATCTCACTGATACAGAACCATGGAAGATATATAAAGATAATCCGGATCGTGTTGCTGATATATTATATACAGGATTGCAGTTAAGCGCATCATTAGCAATACTTGCACAACCATTTATGCCACGTTTCGCTAAAAATGTTTTTGATTTACTGGGATTGGATTATCACCCGTCATTTGATTCAGCCGGCAATTCTAATCTTGTAAATGCAGGAACACAGTTACAACCTGCACGACATTTATTTACTCCTGTTATGGAAGAAGATATCACAAAACAAATTGAAAGACTGCATGCAACGAAAGCAGATAATGCATCAGAAGTTGTTGTTGAGGAAAAAGAAATCCCGTCAATAAAAGCAGAAACCAGTTATGATGATTTTGTAAAGATGGATCTGCGTGTAGCAACAATTCTCACTGCAGAAAAAGTAGAGAAAGCAGATAAATTATTAAAGCTTACTCTTGATACCGGAATTGATCAACGCACTGTTGTATCAGGTATAGCACAATATTATAAACCGGAAGATATCATCGGAAAACAGGTGACATTACTTGCCAATCTTGCTCCAAGAAAAATAAAAGGAATAGAATCAAAAGGAATGATATTAATGGCATCGAATGAAAAAGGTGAATTGTGTTTTATTTCCCCTAGTGATAAGTTTAATGAAGGAAGCACTATCTCGTAATTATAAATTCAAGATTATAAATTATAAATTAAAAAGAGATGTCATCCCGAGCTTGCCGAGGGAACTTCTTGCATGATTTGAAAAATTACAAAATGAAA